>NZ_JAUBRJ010000009.1:23457-151370 GCF_036701805.1 Microcoleus sp. N3A4 | reverse complement strand
AGAAAACTGCTGAGTCTTTTGGGTTTGAGCTAGTTGCTAAAACTCCACAGTTAGATTGAGTTTCTTAGGAGGACTTTAGCTTTTAGGCAGGGGTTTCAACCCCTGTCGGACTATCGATGTAACGTTAAGTTGACTCCACTGGACACTGCCGTGTCCTCATCATGATTCTAAAATAGATTGTTTGCCTAGCCATTCGCGGAAGCTGGCATGATACAAACTATAGCAAATTTCTCCTCCTATTTCTTGTTTATTTAAGAACTCTATCCAATTGTCTAACACTTTTTCAACATCGTATTCATCCTCATCAATTATATTGGCGATCGCACTTACAGACAAACCTGTTGTGGATTTTACCAAAACATTCAGCACAGACAACTCGATCGCCGATAAAGCATCACCTCTGATCCGCAGCCAGTGGTTTTGATAATACGCTGCTAAACCGGGAGGAAGTTCAGAGACAAGTGAGGGCTCTCCCAGATTAGCATCGGGGTGTGAATTCTCGGTAATGGCAGGTAACATCTGACTCAGATACATGAAATTGTTTTCGCTGACAGTGGCGAGTTGTTGGCAGAATTCGGGTTGAGTTAAATCCGGTGCAGTCGATCGGTATTGCTGAATGTAGTTCAGGGCATCTTCGCGATTTTGAGCGGGATAATCTCTTAAATCGAGAGTTTGAGAGGGCGCTTCAATTAACAAACCGGATTTCTCTCTCAAAAACGGGCGGCGGGCGAGGATAAAATAAGTTCGATCGCACAAATATCTCGGCAGATAGAACAGATTTGTGCTGGGAGGTTGACTCGTGCGGGCGATCGCGTCTACAGAATCAATGACTATTATCAACTTTTGGCGATCGTTTAATTTATCGCTAATTTGCTGAAGCAACAAAGACAGAAACCAACTCCCATCCTCGGATTCGAGATTTTGAATTTGAGATTTGAGCTTGACAATTTCGGATGTTTCCCCATTGGCGGCAAGGTATTTGTCAATCAGTTGAGTGCAGACAGAAGCGAGAAAATCTTCAGCTCGATTTTTGCCTTCAACTCCAGCGTTGTAATAGATACTGCGAGGATGGGCGGTGACATATTGGGCGAGGATGGAACTTTTGCCGCAGCCGGGAGTGCCGACAATTGTGAAATAACCGCGGCTGTGGGAATCCAGAAAGTCGGAAATCGCAGAAAAAACAAACTTGCGCCCGACAAAATTCTCGGTTTTTTCTCGCAGGAGTTGCTGAAATTCTATTGGGTAAGCGGCGGTATAGATGGGAGGTGACAGAGGTGAGGAATTCATGTTAGTGCCTCCATCCCTTCTAGTCGCAGGAAATATACGCGGCCGGATTCGTCGCCTGCCACAATTGTGACTCCATCGGGTTCAATGGCGCAAGAGGCGATCGAACTTTCACCAGTGAAACTAGCAATGATATTTCCATTCGACAAATCCCAGACTTTGAGGGTGTTGTCTGATGAAGCAGAAATCGCTTGCTTGCCGTCGGGGGTGATGGCTACTGCTTTTACCGAGTCGCTGTGACCTTTGAGAGTAAACAGTTCCTTTCCACTCGACAAATCCCCGACTTTGAGGGTATTGTCATCTGAACCAGAAATCGCCCGCTTGCCGTCGGGGGTGACAGCTACTGCATTTACCGAGTTGCTGTAACCTTTGAGACTAAACTCTTCCTCTCCAGTGGTTAAATCCCAGACTTTGAGGGTATTATCGTATGAAGCAGAAATTGCCCGCTTGCTATCAGCACTGACGGCGACTACATTTACTGATTTGTTATGACCTGCCAGAGTCAACAGTGCCTTTCGACTTGTTAAATCCCAGACTTTGAGGGTGTTGTCCCACGAACCAGAAATCGCCCGCTTCCCATCAACAGTAACGGCTACTGCGTTTACCGATTTTTTGTGACCTTTGAGAGTAAACTGTTTCTTTCCAGTGGTTAAATCCCAGACTTTAATGGTTTTGTCCCACGAACCAGAAATTATCCGTTTGCCATCAGCAGTAACGGCTACTGCGTTTACCGTGTCGCTATGACCTGTGAGAGTAAACAGTTGATTTCCAGTGGTTAAATCCCAGACTTTGAGGGTGTTGTCCCACGAACCCGAAATTACCCGTTTGCCATCAGCAGTAACGACTACTGCTTTTATCAAATTGCTTTTGAGAGTAAACAGTTCCTCTCCAGTGGTTAAATCCCAGACTTTGAGGGTGTTATCCAATGAACCCGAAATCGCCCGCTTGCCATCAGCAGTAACGGCTACTGTGTTTACCGAGTCGCTGTGACATTTGAGAGTAAACAGTTGATTTCCAGTGGTTAAATTCCAGACTTTGAGGGTGTTATCCGATGAACCCGAAATTGCCCGCTTGCCATCAGCAGTAACGGCTACTGCGTTTACCGAGTCGCTGTGACCTGTCAGAGTAAACAATTCATTTTCAGTGGTTAAATTCCAGACTTTCAGGGTGTTATCCGATGAACCCGAAATTGCCCGCTTGCCATCAGGAATTACGGCTATTGCATTTACCGACTCGCTGTGACCTTTGAAAGTAAATAGTTCATTTCCCGTTGTTAAATCCCAGACTTTGAAGGTATTATCATATGAGCCAGAAATTACCCGTTTGTTATCAGCAGTCACGGCTACTACTTTTACCAATTTTCCGTGACCTTTGAGAGTCAACAGTTCATTTCCCGTTGTTAAATTCCAGACTTTGAGGGTGTTATCTAATGAACCCGAAATTGCCAGATTGCTATCAGCAGTTACGGCTAATACTTTTACCGATTTTTTGTGACCTGTGAGAGTCAACAGTTCATTTCCAGTTGTTAAATCCCAAATTTTGATAGTTTTGTCAGATGAACCAGAAATTGCCCGCTTGCCATCAGCAGTGACCGCTACTGCATTTATCAATTTGGTGTGACCCGTGAGAGTAAATAGTTCCTTTCCAGTTGTTAAATCCCAAACTTTAATGGTGTTATCTCTTGAAGCAAAAATCGCCCGGTTACCATCAGCAGTCACAGTTACTACATTTACCAATTTGGTATGACTTTCGAGATTGAAAGTAAACAGTGCCTTTTCAGTTGTTAAATCCCAACCTTTAATCCTGTTGTCTTTTGAGCTAGAAATCGCCCGTTTGCCATCAGTAGTAACGACTACTGCATTTACCGAGTCACTGTGACCTTTGAGAGTAAATAGTTCCTCTCCAGTTGTTAAATCCCAGACTTTAAGGGTTGTGTCAGATGAGCCAGAAATTGCTCGCTTGCCATCAGCAGTTACTGCTACGACATTTACCGAGTCGCTGTGACCTTTAAGGGTTCGTAGAACTCCGCTGCCGGGGGGAGTGAAACAGGGTGTGAAAGGACGCAACCAAGGTACTGCTTTCTGATGCTGGACTCCCTCCAGGATGGCTTTTATTTCTGGTGTTTTTAAGTGTGCCAAGCGCCCCCACAATTGCTCTGCGAGTTGCGTCTTATCTAGCTCCAAAATATCGGCTGACATCCAAAATACCGATTGAATCAAGTTCAGAACTTTGACTTTTTCTGGATTGAACTCTGAGTGATTTAATGCTTCGTAATCGTCTACTAAATTAAAATCATCAATCAGTGCCTGCACCCCAAACTCAGGATGCTGAATCTTTGCCATCAAGTAGTTAAAATCAGTCAGCGTTTGATAATACTTTCCTAAATGACCTAACTTGACATGATTTGGCAGTAAGCTGCCCAGATAAGCACGTTGATAGGAAAGTGGTTTGGCCGCTAATTTGTCAGCAAATTCTCTCATCTCACGCCATCCCCTGTTCTAAATATTCAGCAATCCGTTGATTTACTTCCTTAAAAATATTCCGCTTTGAATCCATCTCCCGTTTCGCTTTCAGAAAGTCAAGGAAACTAGCATGATAGATGGTATAGCAGATTTCTCCGTCTACATTCTGCTTTTTCAAATACTCAACCCACTCATCTTCTAAAACCTGTGCCACCTCGCATTCATCCACTTCAGCAATTCCAGCAATCATCTCGCAGGGAATCGGCGTGCCAATCTCTAGTAAAATATACAAGACCATCTCCATCAATTGCCCTGGCTTAGCTTCCATCCCCATCCGCACCCAATGGTTTTGATAATACTCTTGCAGCCCGTCTGGCAGTTGTTTTAAACTCAAGTCATTGTAATCGCCGTTAGCAATTGCTGGCAAAACATACCGCAAATACATAAAATTGTTTTCGCTCTTATTTGCCACTTGCTCGACAAAATTTTTCTCAGAAATGCTGCGGTTTTGAATCCAGTCTTTCAGTCCATATTTATAATCATAATCGGCATTGAGAGCAAAGCGAATATATTCTTTAATATCATCTTGATTAAAAGTAACATACTTGTTGTCTCTTAAATCTAACTCTTTTACCAGAACTCCCGGAGATACGGAAAGCCGCTTTTTGCCGAGGTTATAGGGTCGCCTCGTCAGCAAGAAATAAACCCGATCTGGCAGAGTGGTCGGTAAATGTAAAAGATTTTCTCCCGCTTCTTGTTCGACTTCATCCAGTGCATCAACTGCAATTACCAAACGTTCGCCCAAAGTGAGTTTTCCTGCCACCTTTGTCAGTAAAGTTGGTAAATCGGCATCTTCTGAATTTGGCAATTGATAGCGGTCAATTAATTGCCGGCGCATGCTCTTCAAAAACAATTCTGGTCTGTTGCGACGTTCGACGATAATATTGAAATAGCAGGGAGATTTATGTTCAGAGACGTATTTGGCAACGATCGAACTTTTGCCCATTCCCGCATCCCCGATAATTGTAAAATAACCGTGAGGGTTTTCCTTGATAAAGTCCTGAAAAGCCTTAAAAACAAATTGGCGGCCGCAAAAGGTTTTAATTTTTTCTGCTATGAGTGATTCAAACTCTGGCGGCAGCTTATTTTCGGCATTCCAATCTTTTGGGTCAACAATATCTGTTGGTTCTATTCCTAATGCTTTAGCTATGTTGGTAACTGACCATCTTTCTACGCCATTGGGGCAGTCTTTTGTACCGAGTAAGCGCTTAATTGTGTCCTCGGAAACATTTGTTTTATCCGCGAGTTTTTTTATCGTCAATCCAGCTTCTTGGTATGATTCTCTGAGCTTGCTTTTTCCAGTTGCACTCGATTGAACTTTATCGGATTCGCGCATAGTAGGTTGTTACCTATGGTTGTTAGTTTTTCAGTTAATTCGATAATTCGACAGTCCGACAGTCCGACAGTCCGACAGTCCGACAGTCCGACAGTCCGACAGTCCGACAGTCCGACAGGGGTTGAAACCCCTGTCTCATAGCGAAAGTCGTCTGAAGACGACTAAAGTTTAGTATTTTAGTCGGTTTCAACCGACTTTTGCTATTAGCCAGGGAATTCATTCCCTGGCGGACTTCGGGAAAATCCGACAGTCCAAACTTACGCAGTCCGACCAAAGAAACCGGGTTTTTACCCGAATCTACGGGTGAGTGGGAAGTATTTTCGTAAAAACCCGGTTTCTGATTCCCCATTCGTAAATCCTAATTTAAATATTTCTGTCTGTCTAGGGCAGATAGGTTGTAATCTCCTGCCCGATCTGCCCCAAAAATTAGGGCAGATCGCAAATTAAAACTCGCCCTATCTGCCCTTGAGTCTCGCTGTTTGCTTCGGTAGAGTAATTGTAGAAACAAAAACTTATCAGTATCTAGGAAAGGAAACAGTTATGAATTTTAACTTATTCGGCAACTCGCAACCTGATGAAGATTATAGCGACATTGCAGAAGAAATACTGGAAGAATTGCTGCGACAAGTTCGCCAAAGCTACAATGTCGCCCTTACCGTCATCGGTACATCGGCAATTCTTGCTTTCGTAGGTGTGGGACTTGTTTATGCTAATAAAGCTCAGGAAGGTGCTATCACTACTGCGGCGGGAGGAGTAACAACTGTTGCCGCCACTCGGTTTGCAAACCAAAAGAAGAAGGAATTACAGCAGATGATGGAGCTTGTTGAAAAACGAAGAGCGAAAGAGGAATTACGGAAAATGATTCCTCGTCCCCAGGCTCTGCCTCCTGTGAAGCCCCGATAAGCGAGGCAGAGCCTCTAGATATGGGTTCCCAAACAAAGCCTGGAAACCACCTAAATGTAGGGACACGGCAGTGCCGTGTCCTGACTTAGATATCCTAGTTTTTAGCCGCCCCAAACCTTCTTTAAAACCTCTTGAGGAGAGATGTCTGCCATTTTGCCAGTAGGAGATTTAATGCCCAAAAATCGATCGCTCTTTGGCAGCAATTTTGCAGGTTCAGTCGGGCCAAACAAAGCTATTGTATAAGTTTGAACCGCCACAGCTAAGTGCATCGGCGCACTGTCAGTACACATCATCAAATTAGCAGCAGCAATAGTGGCTGCCAACTTGCCGACATCATCCGGCGAGATAACTTTTACATTCGGACATAACTCGACTAACTTGGCCACGAAATCTGCATCTTCGGGGCCTTTCACAACAACAACGGGCAAATTCGGCTGCCGCTGCTGACAGTCTTCAATTATTTGCTTCCAGTTGTCTGTAGGGTAAATTTTGTCAATACCTTTAGACACAGCTAATTGACTGGAACCGCCGTGAATTAGAATGTAACCGCTTTCTTTTACGCCCAACCGCTGCTGTTCGGCTTCCGCCCACTGAATGTCCTGTTTAGGTACATTAATTGCGATCGCCGGACAAGGATTGTTAATGTTAAATCCTTGCAGCAAATCGTGGTACATTGAAGCCGCGTACTGTTCAGTTTTCAGCGGTACGGCAGCGGTGAGAAATCGAGCGCCGTTGGTTCCCGAATAGCCAACTCTCTGCGGAATGCCGGTCAGCCACAGCAGCAGCCCTACAGTCCACCGCTGGCCGAGGGAAATAACTGCTTCGTATTCGCGATCGCGAATTACGCCCAGTAAATTGCCCAAATCTGCCATAGCGTTGCGGTCTTTGAAATTGTACGTCAAGACTTCTTTGACCGACTTGCAGACTCGGTAAGCACCCTTTGCCCTCGGTTCCACGATGACATCAATTTGCGCGTCGGGATAAGACTGCTTGAGGTCATCAAGAGTGGGGAAAAATAAAATTTGGTCGCCAATCCCGCCAGGGACAAGTGCTAGTATTCGCATCATAAACGATCGGGCTATTATTGATCGAGGTAGCTCTCAGAGATCGGCTCTCAACTATCAGCTTATAGTATTTCTAGACCTTAAAAGCTACTGGCTGACAGCTAAACAACTGACTCAAAAGTACAGGACGCTCTTATTATATATATCTAGTTGGGTTAAAAACGGTTAGTTAATGCACTTATTAATTCCTGCGGCGGGTTCGGGGCGACGGATGGGGAGTCAGCGGAACAAACTGCTGCTGACTTTGCTCTCTAAACCTTTGCTGAGTTGGACTTTGGCTGCCGCTGAAGCTTCGCAGCACATTAGCTGGATTGGCATCATGGGTCAGCCAGACGATTTTCCTGATTTTCAAGCAATTCTGAGCGATTTATCTTTGGTTAAGCCCGTGGAACTGATTCAAGGTGGCGCCACCAGGCAAGAGTCAGTTTACAACGGTTTGCAGGCTTTGCCTCCGTCGGCCGATCGAGTGTTGATTCACGACGGCGCCCGATGTTTGGCAACTCCTGAATTGTTCGATCGATCTGCAGAGGCTCTCTTGAGCTGTCCCGGCTTGATTGTCGCCGTCCCGGTCAAGGATACGATTAAGGTAGTGAACGAGTCTAGGATCGTGCTAGATACACCGGACAGACGCAATTTGTGGGCAGCCCAGACTCCCCAAGGATTTGAAGTGAAATTGTTAAAGCAGTGTCACGAAGAAGGGCGACAAAAAGGTTGGGAAGTTACCGACGATGCGGCTTTGTTTGAAAAATGCGGTTTACCAGTACGAATTGTGGAGGGGGAAGAGACGAATTTGAAAGTCACAACGCCCGTTGATTTAGCGCTAGCTGAATTTATTTTGCGGCAGAGAACAGATCGGAGTAAATAGAATTTGTTAACTATTTTTAAGAACGGGCAAGATGCCCGTTCCACAATCAATAATTTGTTAGTTGTGGAACAGGCATCTTGCCTGTTCCTTCCACAATCAATAATTTGTTAGTTGTGGAACAGGCATCTTGCCTGTTCCTTCCACAATCAATAATTTGTTAGTTGTGGAACAGGCATCTTGCCTGTTCCTTCCACAATCAATAATTTGTTAGTTGTGGAACAGGCATCTTGCCTGTTCCTTCCACAATCAATAATTTGTTATTTGTGGAACGGGCATCTTGCCTGTTCCTTCCACAATCAATAATTTGTTAGTTGTGGAACAGGCATCTTGCCTGTTCCTTCCACAATCAATAATTTGTTAGTTGTGGAACGGGCATCTTGCCTGTTCCTTATGTTATCTTAGAAATCTCATAGCTGGAAGTAAACATATGATTTCTGTTGCGCCGATCGCACCACCGTTACTCATAGGCGAACAGCGGGTGGTGTTTAGAAATATTACTTGGCAGGGCTACCAACAACTGCTCAAGATTTTGGGCGATAAACGAGCGGCTAAATTGATATTCGATCGAGGGACTTTAGAAATTACCATGCCTTTAGAAGAACACGAATTTTCGGCACGCTTAATCGAACGACTGATTATTATTTTGGCTGTAGAGCTAGGTTTGAAGATTAAAACAATGGGTTCGACAACCCTCGATCGATCGGACTTAAATCGCGGCGCAGAACCAGATAATGCCTATTACATCCAAAATCAGCCCCTCGTCGCCGGTCGTACAGTAGATTTAGCAACAGATCCGCCACCCGATTTAGTCGTAGAAGTAGATATCACCCATACCGATATTGATAAGCCAGCTCTCTATGCCAGTATGGGAGTACCGGAGTTTTGGCGGTACAATGGTATAGAATGGCGAATTTACAAGCTGGAGAACGATGAGTATTTGGAAGTATCTGTCAGCCCCACTTTTCCGATCGCGCCCAAGGAAAAGCTCTACGAATTCTTGGCAGCAGCGCAGCTAGATGAAGTAGAAGCGGAGGTAAATTTCCGCAACTGGGTGAGAGAGATGACGAATATTAATACAAGTGGAGGATGAAAGCAATGCAATATAGCGGTAAATGGCGGATCGCAGAGATGGAAATGTGGGATAGTGATTACTTGGACATGGAAGTTGAAGCCTATATCGAGATTGAACCGACAGGTTCGGGAGAATTTCAATTCGGTTTAGTATCAGGTGAAATTGACGGCGAAGTCGTAAAAGATGGAAAGGATGGGCGATTTGAGTTTACATGGGAAGGTAATGACGAGAACGATCCTGCATCTGGTAGCGGTTGGCTCAAATTAAAGGATAAAAACTCAGTAGACGGTCGAATCAAATTCCACCAAGGCGACAGTTCTAGTCTTGTTGCTAAGCGCATTAGCAGTAAATAAACGATCGCACTATTGGTTATGCGACTTTTTTTAACCGCAGATATCTGCTGTAACAAAATCCCATCCGCGTTCATCTGCTGATATCTGCGGTAACAAAATCCCAATCTAACCAATAACCAATAACAACTGACTTAGGTTTCTCATGAAGGATTAATCGGAAACTCACCCTCACTCTCAACCTCTATCACACTTGTAACTACATCCAAAAACGCAAACACGGCCGGAACTAACAGCGCATCCCTCAAAACAGCCACCCCAATTACTCTCTCAAAATCCGCCGGCAAACTGCAAACTTTCACCGAAGCAGGTATCGGTTCTGCGGCCAAACGGGGCAGAATTGCTGTACCCAAACCTTGTAGCACCATACTGACAATAGTTGAATCTTCACTGAGTTCGTAAGCGATATTTAAGGGAAATTTCCCAGTTGTCAAATACTTGCGAAGCGGTATCGAACAAGCATTTTCTGCCGGCTGCAAAATCAGCGGATAGTTCGCTAATTCTTCCCAGGTAATCTTAGCACTTTTACATGGTGCATTCGGCGGCAGCAAAACCAGATATTTGTCCCGCAAAATTTCCCGAGTTTCAAATTCATGAGAGATGGGAAGGGAAACAAAGCCGATGTCTGCTTTGCCCGATCGCAAAGCTTCTTCCACAGCTTGGGTATAATAAACTTCGGTAATGCTGACGGCAATTTTGGGAAAGCGATCGCGAAATTTAACAATTATACCGGGCAGGATATGAGTGGCGACGCTCCGAAAAGTCACTATCCGTACCTGGCCTCCCTGCAAACCTTTTTCTAAATCCGCTTCTTTCACCATCATTTCTAACGATCGCACAATTTGACGCCCGTGACTCACTACCCTTTGCCCCACCGGCGTCAATTGAGCACCGTGCCGCCCCCGATGGAACAGTTGCACTCCCAATTCGGTTTCTAAAAATGCGATGGCGTGGCTGACTGCTGACTGGGACAGTTCCAGTTGCAAAGCCGCCCCGCTAAAGTTTTCACAGTCTGCAACTGCTATCAAAGCCTGAATTTGAGAGAGTTTCATCCGTCGCGTATTGATTTCATTCATAGCCTTTTTGCCCGACCGTCAATCTATCTATTTTATTCATACAATCTATGCAAGCAATGATTTGATTGTCAATCACCAAAGAGTTAAGGTTAATTTATTAAATAACAGATTGACTTTCACAGGACTTGCACGCCAACAATAGTGTGCTGTAATTGCGCTGAAAAATATTGCGAATTTAAGCGTTTTTTGTAATTTTATTCGTGCAATTTTTGTGGAAATTATAAGTTGAAGGTGTTGGCTATGTCTACTTGCAAAAATCCAATCGATACCCCACGAATCAAAGTTTTTTCGATTGCCGGTCGAGCTTTACCAACAAAAAAACAGAAAGGGCGATCGATCTTTTGGGCTATGAATCAAATTTGGCAGTTTTTCCTCGCCGCCGTCGCTGGCGGGGACGACCTGAGAATTTGGCAGACCTCAGATCGCGATGGTAACACTTGGTGGCACGGTTGCGATCGGGCTACAGGTCGCTCTACCTGTGTGGCAACTGAGGATGAAATGCGCGCTTGGCTCGATCGGCGTTACTGCCAATAGTCGATTGTCGGTGGTGTGGAAATGAAGTGAAATACAGTCTTCGATTACCAATTCCCAATTACCAATTCCCAATTACCAATTCCCAATTACCAATTCCCAATTACCAAGTAGGAGATGCTATGCTTCAAATATCTTCCGAGTTGGCAGCGCCCGTTAGCGGAACCCTCGAAGAGGATCGCATTATGCTGATGCAAAACGAGGTATACAGATTGCCTCAAACTCATCGAGAAATTCAAGTTTTGTCAGGAACTGCTTGGATCACGGTTGACAAACAGGACATCATTTTGCAAAGCCATGAAAAAGCATCGCTTCCACCCAGCAAAAACTTTGCTGTCATCTCCGCACTCAACAATATGCCGCTAATTCTGGCAGTCTCGCAAGACAAAAAGCCAGTTAGAACCTAGCGACTGAAAAAAAAATTCGGCAGGAACACCCCAAAGAGCTCTATCTTAATAGTTATAACTTGGCTCTTGGAGGACTCGATCGGTGCACTGCCGCTCTTACCACTTCAGCTATCTCACAGCTATAAGTATTGTCTTATCGCCCGCACTCAGCTTGCTGGCAATTTCAGACGCTCTGGCTTATGCCCCAATTATAAATGCTAGGCGCGCCCAAGCGAGCGGTTCCCTACGGGATAGCTTCGCTTCACTCGCCCAGGCAACTGACCCCAAAACGCAAGCAGACAAACTCTTTGAAACAGGAGTAAAACAGCATCGCGAGGGTTTGTTTCGAGAAGCAATCGAGACTTTTGAGCAAGTTTTGGCAATTCGCAAGCAACTAGGCGACAAACCGGGAATCGGAGAAACCCTCAACAATATGGGGGAAGTTTATGCTGAAATGGGTTCGAGGCCCAAAGCTTTGGAAGTTTTGCAGCAAGCTTTAGTCATTCACCGAGAAATCGGCTTGGGGCCGCGTATCGCGCGCACTCTCAATCTCATCGGTTTCGTCAACCGGATTGCGGACAATTTTTCCGAAGCGATGAAACTGCACCAAGAAGCTTTGGAACTTGCCAAAACTGCCAACGACCAAATTGAAATTGGAGAATCTCTCCACAACATCGCGGCCGTGTACGCAGAACAGGTCAATTACGCCAAGGCGATCGAATTTTACCAGCAAGCGCGCACGATTCGCAATGTTTCGGGCGATCGGCGCGATTTAGGCCGTACCCTCAATAACATGGGCGGCGTCTACTACAACATCGGCGACTTTAATAGAGCGATGGAATTTTACCACCAAGCTTTAGCAATTCGCCGGGAAATCGGAGATAGGGCTGGCGTCGGCCGCCTCCTCAACAACATGGCACTTACCTCTCGCAAACTCGGCAAAGATACTCAAGCGCTGATCTATTTTCAGCAAGCGATACCAATGTTAGAAGCAATCGGCGACAAGACAAGTATCGGACGCTTGCTCAACAATATGGGCGCGATTTATGAAAGTCTCGCTCAATATGGCAAAGCTCTCGAATCCTACGAGCGAGCTTTGAAAATTGCTCGCGAGGGCGGCGATCAAATAGGAGAAACTACGGCGATGGAGGGGATTAAGCGATTGTCTTCCAGTCAGCTTGTGCCGCAATAATGGCTGTTAGTCAGAACAACAATCAATCAATGTAACCTATGGATATTCGTACCGAAAAGCCAGAAGATGTAGAGGCCGTTCGCCAAGTTAATATTGCGGCATTCGAGCGAGAAAATGAGGCAAATCTAGTCGATCGACTGCGGGAAATTCCATCTACATTTTCATTCGTTGCCGTGCAATCCGATCGCATTGTCGGACACATTTTCTTCAGTCCGGTTGTCGTCGAAGGAAAATGTTCTAGCAATTTGTCGATTCTGGGGTTGGCGCCAGTCGCAGTTCTTCCCGACTATCAGCGACAAGGTATAGCATCGCTGCTGATCCGCGAGGGTTTAAAAGAATGTGCGCGATCGGGATTTCAGGCCGTGGTTGTGCTTGGTCATCCAGATTTCTATCCGCGTTTTGGGTTCATTCCTGCTAGTAAAAAGAGCTTGAAATGTGAATACGATGTACCCGATGAGGCTTTTATGCTGTTGGAGTTAGAAAGTGGAGCTTTGCAGGATTGCAGCGGAACGGTGAAGTATCGATCGGAGTTTAGTCTATGCGAGTGATATCAAATCCGGGTGCATCGGATTCGCTGAGGAAGAGCTCGCGAGTCAGAAATATTCTTAAACGAGCGCCCATATCTGAGTTACCTTGGTAGATCCGTTATCCGTATTTACTTATCTTTACATAGTTGGGTTTTTTGTACCTACCTATTGCAAATTTCTCTGCATCTTTGCTACTTTCTTTTTGACCCATAACGCGCTGCAAAATCGCTTCTACTTTCGCCGCAAATACAGCATTTCCTCTCTGTCTAGGTCGTGGCATATCAATAGAACAGTCCATTGCAATCTGACCGTTTTCTATTAAAATAACTCTATCAGCTAATACCACAGCTTCTTCCACATCGTGAGTGATCAGTAGCGCGGTAAATCCTTTTTCTTGCCACAAATTTTCTAACAATTGCTGCATTTCAATGCGAGTCAAAGCGTCCAACGCGCCGAGAGGTTCATCAAGCAGCAGTAAATCAGGTTCGCAGGCAAGGGCTCTTGCTAAAGAAACTCTCTGCTTTTGACCGCCGGAGAGTACCGCCGGCCAATCGTTGGCGCGATCGCCAAGCCCTACCGCGTGAAGGACTTGCATCGCTTTGTAGCGCGTGTTTTCTTTAGCATTTACTAACCCTAATTGCACATTTGCCAGCACCTTTTGCCAAGGTAGCAGCCGTGCATCCTGAAACATCATTGTTACTTTAGAGTTAAGTTTTTTAGAGGTTTTTCTGTCTAGAAAGACAGCCCCTTGACTGGGAATTTCTAGTCCGGCAATTAAGCGCAGCAAGGTACTTTTGCCACATCCGCTGCGACCCACAATTGCGACAAATTCTCCGGGATTTATTTCTATGTTAATGTCCCGCAAAATTTCTACGTTTCCAAATGATTTCTGGACTTTTACTAACTCTAAGCGCATTCCTGAGAGTGCTGATTCCATTATAAAAACCTCCATATCCCGATCTATGCCACAGACTGAAAAAAGTTAACGGTTAACCTTTTTTACTTTCAAAGGTGGCTGTTGAGCAAATGCCAATTCGTCTCCTATTCATCGGTGCTGGTGAATAGCAGATTAGCATTTCTAGATTTAATCTACGGTAAATCAGTCAAATTACAGTAGTTTATGATTAAACAAGATTATTGCATAGGTATCTACAAAAAGCAAGATAATTTTTCGCCCAACTTCTGCGGCTTTGATAAATAATTGTTAAGAACGAGCAAACCCCTTTCCTGTAAACTTTATGCTGTTGAGTTCGGTGGAGTTCTGCTGTATTTAGGAGACAAACCGGACTGTTGATTCCCGTCGAGATTCGCGATCGCACAAAAATTGTATAAGAGTTATCAAATTTTACATCTCAACTTACTTGCTTTTTAAAATTGACCGTGCTAGCTTACTATCTATAAAATACGGTAAGTCTATAGATTTACTGTGGTTAGTAGCGATACCGTGAATCGTTCAATTTTAAATGAGTCAAAAATAGGAGGACTATTAAATGCCTAATGTTGTTGCGATCGCAGGTAGCCCGTCTCATCCATCCCGCTCTTTTGCAGTGCTGGAATACGCCCGCCGCGCTGTCGAGAAAGAGGGACTGAGTACGGCCTCGATCAACGTCCGCGATCTCCCGCCAGAGGTATTAATTTACGGACAATTTGCGAGTCCAGACTTAAAAGCAGTCAACGATCTAGTAGTAGCAGCCAACGGCATAATCATCGCCACACCTGTTTACAAAGCAGCCTACACGGGCGTACTCAAGGCTTACTTAGATTTGCTACCGCAAAATAGTTTAGCTGGCAAAGTTATTCTCCCCATTGCCACAGGAGGTACACTCGGTCACTTATTAGCAATTAATTACGCCCTCAAACCAGTCTTATCTGAATTGGGCGCTAGTCAGATATTGTCTGGTGTCTATGTTTTAGACACCCAGATCAAAAGTTATGACGAAACCAGCGTAGAACTTGAAGAGGAAACAGAACAAAGACTGCGATCGCAATTGCAAGAATTTGTTGGTGCGTTACAAACTGGCAAACCCGAATTAGTTGGAAGTCTCTGATCGAAAAATTAGCAACAAACAATATTATTGTTTATGCTCAAAAGAGTGATTTCATTTCTGGCTAAATTATGGCGATCGCACCTTTCCCTAGCAGTGCTATTTCTATTGGGAATTTGCTTGAATTGGGCGATCGTCGCCTGTAACAATACTCCCACCCCTACCACATCTGCAAGCCCCGCCGCTTCCCCCGCAGCAACTCAAGCTCAGGTAGTCCGCATCGGCCATCAGAAATTAGACCCCTTCACCCTAGTCAAAGCTAAAGGCGGCTTAGAGAAACGCTTGCAGCCTCTTGGCATATCCGTTGAGTGGAAAGAATTTCAGTCAGGCCCGCCGATGTTGGAAGCATTAAACGTCGGTAGCATCGACATCGCCCGCACCGGAGACGCTCCTCCAGTCTTTGCCCAAGCTGCTAACGCACCTATGCTATACATTGGTGGTAGCGCCCCCAAAGACCGCAGTTCAGGTATCTTAGTTTCTGCTAATTCACCAATTCAAACCCTTGCAGATTTGCGGGGTAAGAAAGTAGCTTTTACCAAAGGTTCAAGCGCCAATTACCTATTAGCAAAAGCACTGAAATCCGCAGGGATAAAATGGACTGATATTGAGCCTGCCAACCTGACACCAGCCGATGCCAGAGCTGCATTTCAACAAGGTAAAGTAGATGCTTGGGTGATTTGGGACCCGTTTTATGCAGCAGCTCAAGCACAAATAGATGTGCGTGTGGTTAAAGATAGTAAAGGACTAGCAGCTAACCGCGATTTTTACTTAGCTAATCAGTCATTTGCTCAGCCGAATCTCAAAATCATTGAGGCAATTAGAGAAGAAACTCAAGCAGTAGCGACTTGGGCTGATGCGAATCCCGCAGAAGTAACCAAGATTCTCGCACCCATTCTCAAAATTGATGTTTCTATCTTAGATGTAGTAACTCGACGGCGGAGTTATGGATTTGAACCGATCCAAGCTGATATGGTTGCCGAGCAACAGGAAATAGCCGATACTTTTTTTGAACTTGGCTTAATTCCCAAGCAGCTCAAAGTTGAAGAAGTAGTTTGGAAACCAGGTAGTTAAAAATCTCAGATCCTCATTCGGGGTGTTATGCTGAATAATTCTGCCTATTCACCCACTGCGGGATCTTAGGCGTAAAGTTTCCGTCTAATAATAGTTAGGTTGCTTGAGTTATCGGTGGGGGTGGTAGATTGCAAGTTATCTGTGAGAGGCTTAAGCCATGAGGAAAGTAGAAGTTGTCCCACATAACCCGAAGTGGCGAGATGTATTTGATGTCGAATCGAAGTCTGTCGCCGATGCACTGGGCGAAAATGTTGTCAACGTCCACCACATTGGAAGTACAGCTATTCAAGGCATCTATGCAAAGCCCATTATCGACCTTTTAGTTGAGGTCAAAGACATTATTAAAGTGGATGGGCAGAGTTCATCAATGGAATCACTTGGCTACGAAGTAATGGGTGAGTTTGGAATTCCTGGTCGTCGATACTTTCGTAAAGATAATCAAGAAGGGGTCAGAACACATCATATTCATGCCTTCAAGGTTACTTCAGAGCAGGTAAAGCGTCATTTAGCATTTCGGGATTACATGATTGAACATCCTGAAGACGCGCAGAGATATAGCGAATTAAAGCGCAGGTTAGCAAGAGAATATTCCACTAATATCGATGGGTATATGGATGGAAAAGATGGATTCATTAAAGAAATGGATATGAAAGCAGTACAATGGCGCACACTACAAACAGTTCAGCAGCCAGCAACCTAACCAGGGCTTGCAGCGGATGGCGGAGACACTCAAGTGATGACTCGAAGACTCTTGCCACCGCTGAACACGGTCGTTATGCGGCTTAGGCTATCGGTTGGGACTGTCATCAAGGATGTCGGCGAGGCGTTTAATGTTAAGTTGGTGCTGTTTGTAAATACGCAGAAGTTAGCCTTCTCAAATGCAACACAGCCATGAGCGATCTTGTTTTTGCCTCAGCTTGTCAACTTGCCCAGATGATCCGCGATCGCCAAGTTTCTGCGGTTGAAGTTCTTGACGCTCATCTTGTTCAAATTGCCAAACACAACTCGAACCTGAATGCAATTTGTACCCTGGACGAAAGCAATGCTCGGAATAAAGCCGAGCAAGCTGATGAAGCATTACTTCGAGGAGAAAATTGGGGTGCTTTACATGGCGTTCCGATTACCATTAAAGATTTATTTGAAACGTCTGGGCTACGAACAACAGCAGGATCAACAGCGCTTAAAAACTACATTCCACAACACGATGCAACTGTTGTCAAGCGTCTTCGTTCAGCAGGTGCGATTGTGATTGGGAAAACGAATGTGGGCGATTTGGCAGGCGGGTATCAGGGACTCAATGATGTCTTTCCTCGCGTAAATAATCCTTGGAATCTCGACTATACGCCTGGTGGTACTTCTAGTGGTGGTGCAGCAGCGATCGCAGCAGGTTTATCTCCGCTCGATCTCTGTTCTGATTTTGGTGGGTCAATTCGTCAACCTGCTCATTTTTGCGGTATTTACGGCTTCAAACCAACCGATCGTCGTGTTCCAACTACCGGACACATCCCCGAAGTTCCTGGCGCACCTCACTGTATGCGTCAAATGCTGACAGTCGGTGGGCTAGCACGTTCAATTGAAGACTTATCCCTTTGTCTGCAACTCATTGCGGGCGCTGATATTGCTCAACCAGACATTCCTCCTGTCCCGCTCGATCGACCTTCCGATCGATTACTTCAAACTCGGCAGATCGCTTGGTCAGATGAATGGTCATTCTATCCTGTTGCTGGAGAGATTAAATCAGCCATCCAGTCTGTTGCAACAAAGCTGACGGAAGCAGGAGTAACTGTGAAAAAGTGGGTTCCCAATTTTGATTTTCTTGCCGCATGGCAAACCTACTACAAGCTTGCAGCCTACAACTTGATCTATGCCCAATCGCTATCGGTGAGTGATATCTGGAAGAATCTATCTTTTTTATTTCGTGATGGTATGCAAGGCGATCGCAATTTTCGCAAGCTTGGTAATCTCCCTAGCATCGGTTTGCCTATCTCCTTAAACCCAACCCTAAAAGGCTATTTTGAAACACTAACAGAGCGAGATTCCTTTATCGCTCAGATGGATGAAGCCCTGGCTCAATGGGATGCTTGGCTTTGCCCTGTAGCCATGACTTCCGCATTTACCCATCGGGAACGCGGCACAGCAATTCAAGTGGATAATCGCAGTGTACCGTATTCTATGGCATCGGGTGCTTATGTCGTGCCATTTAATCTCACGGGGCATCCAGCGGTAGTTATTCCCATTGGAAAAACTCAAAATGGCTTGCCAATCGGGATGCAGATAGTTGGGAAGCGATGGCAGGAAATGGAGTTATTGGCGATCGCTCAGGACATCGATCGAGTCGTTGGTGGATTTCAACGCCCTTCTGAGTATTGAACCATTATCATTTGCAGAAACCCCGCATAACAACCCCGCTGCACCGGAATAAATGTAACCTATGGTTGGGATGCAAAAGTTGTCTACATCCGGTGAGCGGGAACGTTTCATAGTCCAATACGGTTCAGTTAACGCTCTCCGACGAATTTAACCTTACGATTTTAGGGGAAATACAGGCATCTTTTAGAAGTCAGATTCTTCTTAACTGAACCGTATTGAATCATAGTCCTCTTTGAGAGGACTTTTGCTTTGAGACAGGGGTTTTAACCCCTGTCGGATCGGAGCGATCGACAAACGGGTAATAGCCACCTTTTAAGGAAGTTTGGGGGATCGACTGCGTAAGTCCTATTTCTTACTCTTGCTTTTTTATAGCTAAGCTGGCTGATAATTGGGATGCCAAGCAAGCCATTTCTCTTCTAACTTCCTGGCGATCGCATCTGCAAACTTACCCAACAAAGCATACATGATAATGCTCAAAACTACAACATCAGTTTGCATAAACTCGCGAGCATTCATTGCCATATAACCGATACCAGAATCCGCAGCAATTGTTTCTGCAACAATCAGCGTCAGCCACATAATGCCCAACGAATATCGCACGCCTACTAAAATTGAAGGCAAGGCCCCAGGCAGAATAATTTGCCACAAAAGAGACGTGGAATTCAAGCCATAGACTTTTCCCATTTCAATCAATCCGGCATCAATGCTACGAATGCCATGAAATGTATTGATATACATTGGGAAAAATACACCCAAAGACACCAAAAATAATCGCGCTAGATCGCCAATTCCAAACCACAAAATCACCAGCGGAATTAAGGCGAGGTGAGGAACATTGCGAACCATTTGTACAGAAGTATCCAACAACTTTTCGGCGATAGGAAAAAGACCATTGAGGAAACCTAGAGTCAAACCAATTCCTCCACCGATGATGAAACCAACGACGGCACGCCAAGCACTAATTCCGATATGGTGAAATAGTTCCCCCGTAATTGCCAATCTAATTCCTGCGCTTAAAACACCTGTTGGTGCGGGTAAAACCCTTGTGGAAAGCCAACCCACCTGCACTAAAAGTTGCCAGCTAACAAGTAGCGAAATCGGTACAATCCAAGGAATTATCTGCTGAAAATGGGGGTTTTTGAGCAATTTTATGTTCATGATGCGCTGGGAGAAACAACTTGTTTTTGTGCAGGAAACTTTTCGTTGGCAACAATTTCGCCAAAAGGACTAAACATTTGCGGTTGATTTACAGCCGGTTGGTTTTTCAAGGGTAAGCGAGGGAATAGCAATTCAGCCACTCGATAGGCTTCTTCCAAGTGGGGATAACCGGAGAAAATGAAAGTTTCAATCCCCAACTCCGAATATTCCAACATTCGTGCAACAACGGTATCGGGATCTCCCACTAAAGCAGTACCGGCACCGCCTCTTACTAACCCAATTCCCGCCCACAGATTGGGGCTAATTTCCAGAGCTTCGCGGCTGCCTGTGTGCAGTTCCGTCATCCGTTTTTGCCCTTCAGAGTCCATTCTGGCATAAGCTTTTTGGGCGGCTGCGATCGCATCTTCATCGACATATTTAATCAATCGATTTGCATCGTCCCAAGCTTCACCTTCAGTTTCGCGCACAATCACATGAAGGCGAATCCCAAACCGCAAAGTTCTACCCTGTTCTGCTGCTAATTTTTTCACAGCTTCAATTTTTTTTGCCACTTGTTGCGGCGGTTCTCCCCAAGTAAGATAAACATCAATGTGCTTAGCCGCAATTTGTTGTGCGATCGGCGATGAACCGCCAAACCATAACGGAGGATAAGGAGTTTGTACAGGTGGAAACAGAACTTTCCCGCCCTTAACTTGGAGATATTCACCGCTAAAATTGACTTCTTGCTCTCGGACGTTAGTCGAGTTACTACCTTCAAGCATCCCTCTCCAAACTGTCAAGAATTCATCCGTCAATTCATAACGTGCGTCGTGACTGAGATGCACTCCATCTCCAGCTAATTCCACCGGATCGCCGCCTGTCACCACATTAATCAGCAACCGTCCATCAGATAATCTATCAAAGGTTGCTGCCATCCGTGCTGCTACCCCAGGAGACATTAACCCCGGACGAATTGCGACTAAAAAACGCATTTTTTCTGTAACAGCCATTAGGGATGAAGCCACTACCCATGCGTCTTCGCAAGATCGCCCCGTGGGAAGTAGAGCGCCCGTAAATCCTAAATGGTCAACGGCTTGGGCGATTTGCTTTAAGTAGGAAAAGCTGCCCGATCTCCCTCCAATACCTGAAGCTAAATAGCGTCCGTCTCCGTGAGTTGGGATAAACCAAAATAATTCCATTTTCCGTATTCTCCCTGATTATTTATTGTTTAGTTACCTGAGCCACTTCGCTAATTTTGACCTGTTTGGGAAGTAGCTTTAAATCCAAGAAAGTATCAGCAACTTTTTGCTGGTAAGTAATGACTTCATCCGTAATCGGCTGCACACCGTAAGGCCGTCTCCGTGAGATTTCCTCTAAAGTTGGAACGTCAATACCAAGAGCGGGAGACAGCAGTTTTGCCACCTCAGTTGGTTGAGCGGTAGCCCATTCATCCACTTTTTGAATTTCCTCTCAAATTGCCTTAGTCCGGTCAGGATATTGGTCGTTAAAAGGTTTAGCAGCTAGATAGAATTCCCGATTAGCTACAAGCCCTTCTCCATCCTTAAGAACGCGAGCGCCTGTAGCTCGTTTCGCTACTGTAAAAAACGGGTCCCAAATCCCCCAAGCATCAACGCTACCTTGTTCAAAAGCTGCCCGCGCCTCTGCTGGTGGCAAATAAATAGGCTGAATGTCGCTATATTTTAATCCGGCTGCTGTCAATGCTTCTACCACCAGGTATTGCACATTTGAACCCTTATTAAATACAACTTTTTTGCCTTTCAACCCAGCCACATCTTGGATGGGAGAATCTTTCGGGACTAATATAGCTTCGCCTTTAGGATTAGGAGGTTCGTTAGCAACATATACCAATGGTGCGCCAGCAGCTTGTGCGAAAATAGGCGGCGCTTCTCCTGTATGGCCAAAGTCAATACTGCCTGCATTCAAAGCTTCTAGTAATTGAGGGCCCGCAGGAAATTGAAGCCACTGTACGGATGTGCTTTGGGAGGCCAGACGCTTCTCTAAACTTCCCCGTGATTTAAGGATACTTAGAGTTCCATATTTTTGATAGCCGATCCGAATTACATTGCTCTGTTGTGGTTGGGAACTAGCTACTGATGTGGTAGCAGAAGTTGGGGAAGTAGTTGTATTTGCTTGCTGAGTAGGAGTACAGGCAGAAACGGCCAAACTTAAACTCAAACCAACTGCAAAAAGCAAAGCAAAGGTCTTGAGCGAACTATGCTTTAGTTTGCTCCAAAAATGCCTCAATCGAGCTGGAAATAGGCTCTCTCTAAATGGGGTTAACACTGTCCCTTCCTAAATTTCAAGTATTGAAAACCAAGAAACGTAATAGCCATGCAAAAGCTGAGCTAACCGCGATCGATTAGAATTTACGATAAACCGACCGATATACCGTAGTTAACTCTGATAAGCTCCTATTATTCCACAGATAGCTTCAAAAATGCAAGCAGATTTTCTAGATTTTTGCTGCTCTAACTTATCTATAGCGGTTCTCAAGTAAGTGAGGTACGTAGTTGGGCTTCAGCCCTCTTATAAGCGTGGTTATATAAGTTGTCAGTCATACCTCATCTACCTGAGAAGGACTATAGTTGCTTAAATGATTAATATTCACAGGTAATGTATCAGTTGCACCCGCAGGAGAAAAAGTAGCATCTAGCCCTGCGGCTATCTGCATAAAAATCTGAGATACCGCCGAGTTTGGATCTGCAATTGTTAGCGGTTTTCCTGTATCACCCCCCGCACAGATGCGCGGATCAATAGGAATTTGGGCTAGGAGAGGCGCTTGCAATTCTTCTGCTAGCTGTTTACCGCCGCCACTACCAAAAATTTGCAGCGGTTTTGAATCGCGATCGCAAATTAAATAACTCATATTTTCAATAATGCCAAGAACCGGAACCCCAACCTGACGAAACATATAAATATTGCGACGGACATCGGAAATAGATATTTGTTGCGGCGTAGTAACAAGTATCACTCCACAAATCGGACTTTCTTGCACAATCGTAATTTGAGCATCTCCGGTTCCTGGGGGTAAGTCAATTAGTAAATAATCTAATTCGCCCCATTCTACATCTTGAATAAACTGAGTAATAATTTTGTGGAGAACTGGGCCTCGCCATGCTAAAGGGCGTTCTGGTTCGGCTAGTAAACCCACAGACATTAGTTTAATTCCCTGTGCTTCCAAAGGTAAAAATTTCTGACCTTTAGCAGTATTAACTGTCTCAACATCGGCTTGTCCTAAGCCTAACATTTGCGGAATATTCGGGCCGTAAACATCAGCATCTAGCAAGCCTACTTTTGCCCCTTGTAATTTTAAAGCGGCGGCTAAATTGACGGCAGTTGTAGATTTTCCGACTCCCCCTTTACCGCTAGAAATAGCTAAAGTAGTTCGCACGTTAGCGATCGTGCAAATTTGAATATAAGTTTTTTTACACCACGTTATAGGTGATAAAACAGATTCAATTTTTGCTTGTAAGTCTTGCTGATGCGAACCAATATAAAGGCGCAAATAAATGTAACCATCAACAATTCGCAAATTTCGCACCATGCCCAAACTGATGATATCATTTTTGAGGGTGGGTTCGATGACTTGTTTGAGATAGTTTACAACTTCTTGCTGTCGCAATTCCCCCAGAATTTCTGGATTTTCTGAGGGTAGATCCGAGTCGGTTTTTGGTAAGGAGGAAGAATTAACCATTGGGGGAATTTTGCAGTAATTTTTGAATCTTTTGAATTGCTCTTTGAGAGAAAATAGCCACCTCTTTATCGGGATCGTCGAGGGATTGCTGTAGCGCATTCATCGCCGCAGGATTGCTGAGATTGCCGAGCGCGATCGCAGCTTCTTTCCGCACATCTGAATATTCATCAGCTAAGGATCTAATTAAAGCAGGTAGCACTCGTTCATCTGGCATTTTTTGCAAAGCTTGTAACGCGAATTTGCGAACTTGCCAGTGTTCGTCACTTACCGCCGTTTCCAGCGCAGAAATTGCCGCAGAATCGGCATGAATTGCCAAAGATTTAGCCGCATTTCGTCGCACTTGCCAGTCAGTATCGCTTTTGAGTGCTTGACACAAAATTAAGATGACTTCTGGATCTGTTAAATGCCCTAAAGTTAAAACCGTAGCACGGCGAACATTGACATCTGCATCAGATATTAAAGCTAAAGCTTGGGGGCATTTTTCTACCTGATTGAGATAGCTGAGAGTGGTAACTGCTGCTGCTCTCAATTCAGGAATTTTTGATGCAAAGAATGGTAAAATATCGGGTAAAGATTGAGCATCGTGAATCTTCCGCAACAAAGTTAATATGTTGAGTTGGATATTAACATTGTCGCGGTGTAGTGCATCTAGGAGTTGCTTTAAGTCAGTGGGTGAAACTAATTCATTCAATGCCGACAATGCTTCTTGGCGAATATCGACATCGGCGGAACCTAGACACTCGATTAAAGCCGGAATAGCTACAGGGTTGCCAATTTCCCAAAGAGCAGATATTGCAATTTTTTGAACAGCGCTACTGTCATCGGATAGGGTAATAAGGAGGGCATTTATAGCTTCTTCATCGCCCAAATATTGTAGATTTTTAACGGCAACAAGGCGATCGCTGAGATCGGGCGATCGCAACATTTCTAGCCATTGATTTAATTCGCTATCAGTCTCAGCATTCATGAGTTTTATAATCCCTACAAACTAGAACAAATTTAGCGCAACAAGAAAGGTATTTTAACCGTAATTGCATTAGTTGGACATTCTTTTTCACATGGCAAGCAAAACCAACATTCATCGTATTTCATGTAAGCTTTACCTGTTTCTGGATTTTTGGCTAATACATCTAAAGGACAAACATCAATGCAGACATGGCATTTTTCCAAACACTTAGACTCATCTACAGTGACGGGAATATCAACTCGTTGTGTAATTAAAGCCATAGTTAGTTGCGATCGTTAATTGTGAATAAACAAAGGTACGTAGTTGTGCTTTAGCACTCTTCTCTTTAAGCCGCTGGGTTAAAACCCTGTTGTCAATAAAGGAATCAATCGTGGGGTGGGGGCGGGTTTTTTAGCTTTTGCTATGCGGTTTAAGGTTCTTGGCGAACCCGCCCCTACAGGCTTTTAATAATGGTGTAATATGTAAGTAAAACCCAACTTACAAAATACATTCACTCCCTATAATAACTTAACGAGCGACAACATCATAATCCTCTTTATGCAAATCCACCTCCACAATATAAGGTTCAACTGGACGCTTAAACAATCTCATTTCTCCCGACTCTTCTTTTTTCAAATTAACATGACAAAACCACTCTTCATCATTCTTGTCAGGGTAATCTAATCGATAATGATAAAGCCCCCAACGAGTCTCGCGGCGATACAAAGAAGCTCTCGCCGCCATCTCCGCACAGTCTCGAATAAAGTGAACTTCCATACAGCGCATTAACTCATGGGCATCGCGAGCACCCATTTCCTCTAAGGTGTCGTGATAGCGGACAAAATTATTCAGCCCAATTTCCAGTTTATTGCCTACTTTGGGCGGCTGTAAATAATCATTCACCAAGCGCCGCAACTTATATTCTACTTGCGTGTGAGGAATTCCATTCGGCAGATTTAAAGGTGCATAAATTCGCGCTTTCTCTGCTTCTAGAAAATCAGCATCTGGCTCGACATAATCTAAATCTTGGATGTAATCAATGGCATTAGTTCCTGCTAACCTACCAAACACAAACGCGCCGATCATATAATTATGAGGAACGCTGGCCATATCTCCCGCTGCGTAAAGCCCTTGTACTGTTGTTTCTGCCTTTTCATTCACCCATACACCAGAGGCACTGTGGCCGCTGCATAGCCCTATTTCAGAAATGTGCATCTCCACGCCGTGAGAGCGATAATTTTCCCCTCTACCTTCGTGAAATCTGCCTCGACTCGGACGCTCGTTTGACCAAAGAATTGATTCAATTTCAGCAATAGTATCCTCATCGAGATGAGTCATTTTTAATTGAATCGGGCCTTTGCCAGAGTTTAATTCTTTCCAGATTTCCAGCATCATTTGACCGCTCCAATAATCGCAACTAATGAAGCGATGACCTTCGGCATTAGCAGTATGAGCACCAAAGGGGCCGGCAACATAAGCGCAAGCAGGGCCGTTATAATCTTTAATTAACGGGTTAACTTGAAAACATTCAATGTTACTCAGTTCTGCGCCTGCATGGTAAGCCATTGAATAGCCATCTCCGGCATTAGTCGGATTTTCATAGGTTCCATAAAGGTAGCCAGAATCGGGTAGTCCTAAACGACCGCAAGCACCTGTAGAAAGAATGACTGCTTTGGCTTGAATTACTACAAAATCGCCATTTCGCACGTCAAAGCCAACAGCACCAGTAGCGCGTCCTTTTTGTACTAAGACGCGGGTTGCCATGACTCGATTGGTAACTTTAACTTTGTGGCGTTTCACCTGTCGGGTTAAAATTTGTTTGAGGTCTTTACCTTCCGGCATTGGCAAAACATATTTGCCGACGCGGTGGACTTGTTTTAAGTCGTAGTTCCCCTGAGCATCTTTCTGAAATTTCACGCCCCAACTTTCTAACTCTTGGATGACTTCATAACCTAATTTTCCAGTTTGATAAACAGCTTTTTGGTTGAGGATGCCGTCATTAGCAAGGGTAATTTCGCGGACGTACTGTTCTGGTGTAGAATGGCCGGGAATGACAGCAGTATTTACGCCATCCATTCCCATTGCGATCGCGCCGCTTCTACGAATATTTGCCTTCTCTAAAATTAGCACTTCGCTGTCAGGATTTGCCTGTTTAGCTTTGATGCCAGCCATAGTGCCAGCCGTACCGCCACCAATTACCAGCACATCGGTTTTTATGAATTGAGTATTCACGTTGATTTCCTCTTGCTAATTACTCTACTTACTATCTTTCAACACGATTTCTTTAACTTGAACTGGCTTAGGAATAAGCTCCAATTTATGGAAGGTATCAGCAATTTGCTGCTGTCCGGCAATCTCTTCATCAGTCAGGGGAGAAACGCCATACTTACGTCGCTTTTCTGACACTTCTAACACAGAAGCTTCTATACCTAATTGCGTCTCCAAAAACTTAGCAACTTCTACTGGATTGCCCGCCGCCCATCGATCTACTTTTTTGACCTCATCTAAAATGAGTTTCAAAATCTCAGGATGTTCGTCAACAAAAGCCTTACGAGCGAGATAGTAACCTCGATTAGCCGCGATGCCTGTGGCATCTTTAATCAGTCGTGCGTTTGCGGTTTTTTCTGCTGCTGCTAAATACGGGTCCCAAACCGCCCAAGCATCTACATTTCCGCCTTCAAAAGCGGCACGGGCATCTGCTGGTTTGAGAAAAACTGGAGTGATGTCGCTGTATTGAAGTCCAGCCGCTTCTAAAGCTTTAACTATTAAGTAATTGGTGTTAGATCCTTTGGCAAAAGCAACTTTTTTGCCTTTGAGATCGGCAACAGTTTGTATGGGTGAATCCTTGGGAACCACAATCCCTTCAGACTGAGGATTGGATGTTTCGTAAGCAACATAAACTAATGGTGTTCCGGCAGCTTGGGCAAAAACTGGCGGCGCTTCTCCCGTGTAGCCGAAGTCTATACTGCCTGCATTCATTCCTTCTAATAATGGTGGCCCAGCCGGAAATTCTACAAATTTTACAGAAGATTTGGAGGCTGCTAAGGCTTTTTCTAAGTCGCCTTTGGTTTTAAGAGCGTTGAGAACGGTAGCCGATTTTTGGAAGCCGATGTTAACAGTGACGCTTTTCGTGGGTGCGGTACTGTTGGTCGGGGTGGTGGGTTTAGTGGCTGTGTCCGTCGTGCTAGCGCTGGAAGCACAACCTGCTGCTCCCAGAGTCAAGCCGAGTCCAGTTGCAAACAGCAGCGAAAGACTGCGACCTCTCGGAGAAAAGAAATTTTGGCGGTAGTAAGTCAAAATGCCTAAAGGCTTGGCTTCTGAGAACTTAATCCACATAAATATCAATAAGGAAGGGATTGAGAGTAACTTTATGGCAGTATACCACCATATCCCGATAAATTTACCGGAGTTAATAGTTGTTCACTTTCGGGTGTTAAGATTTTGGGGTGCGATCGCTCACGGTTACAGCACTTCAGTCCATCAGGAACCTCCCGATTTAGTAGGGTGCGTCAAATGCAGCGATTGAACGAGATCGTTAGGGTTCGATCGCCTGACGCACCTTACTAATTGTGCAGTTGCGTAAATACTGTACAAATTCGGGATACTCTCCGTCCATCAACCAAGTTGCTGGAGAACAATTGAAGATAAAACATCCTTTTTGAAGGACTATTTCTACGTATAAAAGCTGGGATTGGGGAGCTGATCGTTGAGTACCCAGTTACCCAGATCGTGAATTTTGTAGTCAACAGAATCATGCAGCGTAAACGTTCTCAGATTGCGCCAGTAGCGATCGAAACCATATTTACTGGTAGTAGCACGCGCCCCCATCACTTCAAAAATACGACTGGTCACATCTAAACCTATTTTGGTAGCAGCAACCTTTGCCGTTGCGATCGCGATCGCGCATTTTCCACGTTCTTCTGTTGTTAAATCTATGCCTTTTTCCCAAGCTGCTTGCAGAATGGCGGCGGCTCGATCCGTCAAACTGCTAACCGCTTGCAGATCGACCCACATTTCTCCGTAGTGCTTGAGAATGTAGGGATCTTGCGTCACACTAGGAGCAGTGGAAGTTAACCAGGGTCGTCCTTGGGTGCGGGTATAGTCTTTAGCAGCAGCAAATGCTCCTTCTGCAATACCCAGATAAATATGGGCAAGATTGATTTGCGTCAAACAAGCTCGTAAAGTACGGAAAGGAAGATCGGCACGAGTGCGATCGCCAAACACTTCCGAGTCATAAACGCGCACTTGGTCGAAACTAATACTACCGCTATCGGTTTGACGTTGCCCCATATTATCCCAATCGTCATGGATTTGTATTCCCTCTCTTTGAGTGGGAATTACAATAATTGTGAGTTCGGAAGTATCTTGACGAACCGCAGTTATGGGTAAGATATCAGAATCTTTAGAGCCAGAGCAAAAGCTTTTTGTACCGTTCAGTAAAAAGCCTGTACCATCAGGAGTTAAAGTGGCACGGCGATCGAGAGGATTGAGAGCATTGCACCAGAACCAATTGTTTGTCACCGTATCTGTGTAGAACTGCGCCTTGCGTTCCTCCGTGCCAAAAAGATGCGGGATAACCACCCCTAAATGGTGATAGGAGTAAACATGGGCTAGAGAACTATCAGTCTTTGCCAACTCGCGGGAAATTTGGAGTGCAGCGATCCATGTTTCGCCAATACCGCCATATTCTTTAGGGATAATCAAACCGAGCAAACCGCTAGAGCGAATGCGATCGCGTTCATACTTTGGCGTACCGCCAACACGATCTCGTTCGATGGCAGTAGCAGCAAATTCTTGAGCAAGCGATCTGGCGATCGCTACATAATCTTGCTTGCTGTCTTGCTGTGTTGTGCTTTTCGAGTCTGCAAGGGATATTTTCATATTTGACGATCCAAAATTGAGGGAAATAATGACGTACAAATGATTTAGGATTCCTATAGGTTGGTCAGTCCTTAAAACCAAAGTAAACAGAAATCGGTACATCTTCAACAAACTGACCTGAAGGTTCGGCACTGAGAATTGCTGCTTTAATTTCCGCCTCAAATTCGGAAGTATCGCCATTAAAGTAATCACGACGGCAGTAAGCGGTGGAGTAGAGATAACCAATAAAATTATCAATCGTCCAGTGTTTTTGAAAGTCAATCTTATGGCGCTTAATCCGAACGAATGGCGATCGATCCAAAACTTCTAAATCAGACTTGTAGAGCAAAGGAACGCTACTCGATCCCACACGCCGCTCTTCTCCTAGCCACCGTTTGATCGTCGCTAGCACATTTTGTGCCCAAACAGAGTCATTTGACCAAATATCTTTTTCAGTTTGAATAATCGCTATCCCCCTATTAGCGTTACTGGTGCGATCGAGCACATCGTAGCTACGCTGTAGCACCAATTCTTGATCCATCCAATGAAAAGCACGACCAATGGTGACAACGGAAAATGTACCAATTGCCGGGGAAATATTTTCTGCTAAATCCCTTACCCAAGTGATATTTGAAGCATGAGCCAGTTTAGCTTCTTGCTTGGCAACTTCGAGCATTTCTGTATCGGGATCGATACCCAAAACAGATTGAAATCGATCGTGTAAGGCGATCGCTACCAAGCCAATCCCACAGCCGAGATCGAGAAGCTTTCCTTGCCCATCTAATTGAAATTTCTGTGAGATTAAATCGTAAAGAGCATTTGGGTAGCGCGGTCGATATTGCAGGTAATAAGAAATGGCTCCTTGAAAGAGAGTGGGATCGTAGTTTGGAAGTATTTTAGTAGTCATGATTGAAGTCAATTTTTGCTGAATTAGGATTTAGGTTTTGAGATAAGCTGTTCGACATTTAAAAAACGATTGTCGGGTGCGTCATATCAATTCCGGTTGTATCGGAATGATTAAACCACAGAGGGCACAGAGGACACAGAGAAAGAGAAGAGAGAGAGAATAATTCCGATGTTAACGGATTAGATATCAGCCCTTGGGTTTCGCTCAGGGCTAGAGATCGGAGCGGCGTTTCCCTTGCCTATATTTAGATGTTGATTGCGATCGCAGCCTGGGATTTAAACCTCTAAGGGAACAGTTTGCGTATTGGATAAATCCAAGGTACTCAATAATTTTTCTTTCCAATATTGCAAATCGCGATCGGTACGCCTGCGGGGACGGGGAAGATCGATATTTAGCTCAAGATGGATACGTCCAGGGTTGCCACGCATGACGATCGCGCGATCGCTTAAAATCAGTGCTTCTTCAACATCATGGGTGACAAGAATCATCGTCTGGCGATCGGATTGCCAAATTTCTAACAGACGATCCTGTAATTGCATTCTAGTAAAGGAATCGAGAGCACTAAAGGGTTCATCTAGCAATAAAATAGAAGGATTAGTGACGAGGGCACGCGCGATCGCCACCCGTTGAGCCATTCCTCCTGATAGTTGGCGCGGCAGCAAACGAGCAAAATCTTGTAATCCAACCTTAACTAGAGCATCACTTGCCCGTGCCTTGCGTTCATCGTTCGGTAAATGATGCAAACCAAACTGCACATTTTCCCAGACGGTTAACCAAGGCATCAGGCGAGGTTCTTGAAATATTACACCAATTTCTGGATGAGGTTTGTCAATGCGAATATCGTCAATTTGCACATCTCCATAAGTTGGCATATCTAATCCAGCAACGATCCGTAAAAGCGTACTTTTACCGCAGCCACTCGTACCGATTAAACTCACAATCTCGCTACGCTTAACAGTTAAATCAATAGAGTCTAGCCCTACAAAACCATTTTTAAATCGCTTATGTAGTCCTTCGATGAGTAGCATATATGTTTCCTCCTTGGCGCTTTGAATAAATGCTTAAAATTAATGCTGAGAAGCGTAAACATCCTGCCAATTGAGTAGCCAATGTGATGCAAAGCCGATCGCTGAGTCGGTCACTTTTCCGCAAATTGCAAATAGGAGAATGCTAGCAAGGGTGATTGCAGGTCGTCCAGTCGCTTGCCCGTCGATCAATAAGAAGCCTAAGCCCTGACTGGCTCCCATTAATTCAGCCGCCACCACAAACATCCAGCCTAAACCCAAGCCACTTCGCAAACCTACGATGTAGGCAGGCAATGTCGCGGGTAAGAAAACACGACTGATAAGCTGCCAATCATTAAGTCTATAAATTTTGCCAACCTCAACCAATTTGCGATCGACATTATGAATGCCGCTCATCAGATTTAAGTAAACGGGGAAGAAGACTCCAACGGCGATCAAAGCAATTTTGGAAGGCTCATGAATTCCCATCCACAGGATGAATAGTGGCACCCATGCGAGGGAAGGAATGTTACGGAGTGATTGCAAAAGCGGGTCGAGTAAATCGTGAATTAGGCCAGAATAGCCTGTTAATCCTCCTAGAATAGTGGCAAAAAATGTACCAATTAGGAAGCCAATAAAGACTCGATAGAGTGTAATGCCGATGTGCTGCCATAGTTCCCCTGCTGCACCGAGTTTCCAAACTGTTGTCAGAACAGTTGAGGGAGCAGGTAACAAGTTAGGAGCAACCAAACCAAACCTAGAGAGACTTTCCCACAATATTAATAGAAAGATTGGCAAGAGCCAGCCTTTTATTTTGCCCAGACGATTGAGGAATTGCCAAATATTACCTGTTTGTGCCCTTGGTATTGCGATCGCAAGTCTTTGTTCCATAACTTATTGCTAATGGCTAATGGCTAATTGCTAATTGCTAATTGCTAATTGCTGCGAGTGAGTAAGTAGGGTGCGTCATCCGCGAACACTTACGCTTAAACGGGAAACACTTCGGACTGACGCACCTTACAATCTGTTTTAAATGTTCAACAGCTTACCTCACTTGTTTGAGAATCGCTACAGCTCTTCTCAGGTAGATGAGGTATCACTGTTAGTTGGTAATGGGAGTTGTTAGGTGCTTACCTCACTTAACTACATAAGCACAATTAAGAGGGCTAAAGCCCAACTACGTACCTCACTTGCACAATTAAGAGGGCTAAAGCCCAACTACGTACCTCACTTGCACAATTAAGAGGGCTAAAGCCCAACTACGTACCTCACTTGTTTGAGAATTGCTATATATCCACAGCAGATGTTTTTTACTTAGGATTTGGCAATCTTTGCTACATATTGCGGATCGATTAAATCGTTAACTACTGTAGTCACGTCAACGGAATTCTCGATTACGCCGCTTTTTTTCAAGACATCCCCTGCAGCACTAATAACGGCTTTTTGTTCGTCACCAATCGATGAGTTTGATATATCGGTTCGCTCCTCTAATTGTTTAGTTGCTACCGCTTCTGTCAGCTTCGATGCTTTAATTACCACTTGCTTGAATTCGCTGGGATTTGCGATCGCCCATTTCCGTGCCTTCTCATAGGCGGTTAGCACTTGACTAACTTGTTCGGGATATTGTTTGGCAAATGCCTCGCGGACATTCAAAAAGCCTTGGCTAATTAGTTTAGTATCGCGGAAGAAAAGTTTTGAGCCTTGTTCTACTTCTGTCTGTGCCATAAATGGATCGAGACCAGCCCAGGCATCGACATCGCCTTTCTCAAGGGCAGCTTTACCGTCAGCGTGGGGCAAAGGCACAATTTCTACATCTTTGGCAGTCAAACCGACTAGATCCAAGGCACGCAACAAGAAAATAAACGGATCTGTTCCGCGCGTTGCTGCAACTTTCTTGCCTTTTAGATCGGCGACTTTTTGAATGGAAGAATTTGCCGTAGTTACTAATGCCGTCCATTCGGGTTTGGAGTAAACGTAAATAGATTTGATGGGATTGCCATTGGCTTTTGCAATCAGTGCGGAAGCGCCAGAAGTCGAGCCAAAGTCAATGCTGCTGCCATTGAGAAACTCTAATGCTTTGTTACTACCTTGACTGAGAACCCATTCGACTTTGATATTGGTTTTGGCTAAGTCTTCCTCCAGCCAGCCTTTCTCTTTCAGCACGAGACTGACAGGATTGTAGTAGGCATAATCTAAACGTACTACCGTAGGAACTGCCGTAGGAGATGAGCCTGGGGATGCTGCTGTAGTGTTAGTTCCAGGAGAGGAAGAATTACAGGCATTGACTAATACCGCTAGAAACAGCCCTGAAATAAAAAATAGCAGCAACCTACGTCTGGCAATGGCAAACCATTTGCTCATGATTCGTCTCCTCAACTCCTTGCTGAATGTCTCGTTTAATTAGGACTTACGCAGTTTATACTGTAAATCGGTCGGTTTACCGTAGTATAGCTGAATTTTATCTTACAGCAAGGCACACTCAAGATCAATAGTTAAATGAGCAACTGGACTTTTGGTGGTGCTATGGCAACTCCCTTGCCAGTATCGCGATCGCGATCGATCGGCTTGATTAGCAAGGGGCGGTTAGCTGTTTTTAACAGGTGAGTCGCTACTAGAGAACCACTAAAGCCAGCAACGACGATCGCGATCGTTGTTGGAGTATTACAGGCAATATACGCTAATTTTATCGATTTACCGTGTTTTAATATTTAGGGGTACGCTCGCGCATCGTTATTATGCGGTAATGGTTTGTCATGCTCTCAATTGACCAGTAGTATGCGATTATTGCCCAGCAAAGTTAATTCGATCGCCCCCTTTCCCCTTCTCCCCTTTTGCACTGTGCAAAATAAACATCGGAGTCAGAGCAGATTTTCCCTTCAGAGAAACAGCTCCCAAAGCCTCGCAAATGAAGTTTAGCTCGATCGACTCAAACACCATTTCAGCAATCAAAATTTGGTTTTCCCCCGCCTTGCTCATCAACCGAGCCGCCGTATTCACCGTATCGCCGAGGATATTAAACTCCCTGCGCCCTCGCGGTTCCCCAACCTCAGCCGCAAACACCGGCCCCAGGGACAGGCCAATTTGACAGCTTACTTCCACCTCTTTACCGCCGATAATTACCGGCGGCAAAGCTGCAATCAGATCTCGGATTGCAATCGCCGCACTAGCCGCGCGGCTGGCGTCATCCCTGTGAGCGTCGGGTACGCCAAAATAAATCAGCATATCCGAACCATCCAAGTGCGCCGTTACTTTTTGCAACACGCCCCCTTTAGCTGACACTACAGCATCGATCGACGCAAACACCCGAGAAAAACCCACTACCAGATTGACTTCTTCCTCCAGCGAAGCTTTGTCCACAGACTCCGGCAAACCAATCAAGTTGACAAACATCACCGTCGGTTCGGGAAAATCCGGCGGAATTTTCCGCCGGTCGGCATTTTCAACCAGCAGTCTCAGGATAGCTTTGGGAATATAACTAGCAAGGGGTTCAAGCCGCTTCACAGATTCCCCGATTTCGCTTACCAAACCCGAAACGCTGCGATCGAGCAATACCGAACTCGGCATCCGCCGCCCAGTCAAAGTAATATCGTATTCTCCAAGTCGATCGTCCGTGAAATCGTCCGCCACCAACAAATAACCCGGTTTCCCCGGTTCAAAACGAAATTGCTCTGCCACAGACTCTCTAGCCGTTTCAGTCACACACACCCGCCCCACAGTCCCAGAACCCTCAGCTTGCTTGGCTTGCTGAACAGAATGCCCCAGCAGTACGTGAGCCATCCGCAGCGGCGTACCGATGTCAGCACTAATATAGCGGCCGCAGTGGATGCCCACCCGCATCCTCAAAGCCAAAACACCCCGCGCCGTTTCAATATTGGCAAATTGAGCCATCGCTCGCTGCATCCGCAAACCCGCCCGCACAGCCCTCGCTGTATCCTCTTGATGAACCCCTGCCAGAAACTGCACCAGCATCGCATCTCCGGTAAACTCCAGCAAATCCCCGCCCGATTTGCTGACAATTTCAATCATCGAGGCAAAATAGTCGTTAATCACCCCCAGCAGCGTTTCAGCTCCCTTGCGCCCCTGGGCTGCGTTCGCTTCCAACAGCGACGTAAACCCGGCCAAATCGGTAAACAGCAAAGTGCCTGTTTGCCACTGGTAGCGTACCTCGCCCGGGTTGGGCGGAGATTCGGACACTGGCCTGGGTACGTAGTCGTGCAGGATGTAGCGGAGAGTACGCAAGTGCTCGAAAACCCCCATTAGCGTTGCGGGGGACGGATCAACCCACGCAGCAGCGTACAGTTGGGCGGAAAGGAGCGATCGCAGCCGCAGTTCGATCGCAGCCAAGGGAGGATTGTAAGTTAATCTATTAATTTCCACCTAGTATATTCTTACAAAATAAGGTCAGTTCGATCTAGAGGCAACACCAATAGCTAGACCTATACCATTATGATAAGTTTCCAGTGACCCGATACCAGCCGCACCCAGAACCCTGGATAGAAACTTCCGAAAGTCACAGCTTGCTAGCTCCCGATTTGATCCGAGCTGCTCGATCGGCCTATGGTATGTATCTGAAAGTGCATTCCGAGCAGATCCAGCGTCCGATCGGTGTAGTTGTCAGTCTAGGAAGCGATCGAGGGCAGCTAATTTTTGCTTCGCAGCCGATTTTGTTGCCCGGTGAACGTTTTGTTACTTTTGACGAAATTGAATCTCAAATGTATTAGTCAGTAGTCAGTAGTCAGCAGTCAGTTGGCAGTTGGCAGTTGGCAGTTGACAGTTGGCAGTTGGCAGTTGGCAGTTGGCAGTTGGCAGTTGGCAGTTGACTGTTGGCAGTTGACTGTTGGCAGTTGGCAGTTGACTGTTGTTAGTTGACAGTCACAAATAACAAATAACAAATAACAAATAACCAATAACCAATAACAAATAACAAATAACCAATAACAAATAACAAATAACCAATAACAAATAACAAATAACCAATAAGAAATAACAAATAACCAATGCCCAATAACCAATTAATGGAAATAATTTTTAATTTTATTGTTTATGTCATTGTCTTTGTTTTCGGATCGGCTATTGGCAGCTTTCTAAATGTGGTAGTCTATCGGTTGCCTGCAGGTTTGTCGGTGATACACCCTCCTTCTCGCTGTCCCAAGTGTTTAAATCAACTCAAACCTTACGAAAATATACCGATTTTCGGTTGGCTGTGGCTGCGGGGACGCTGCAATTACTGCCGCAGTCGGATTTCTGCCCGCTATCCGCTGGTGGAAGCAGCTACGGGTTTGCTGTTTTTGCTAATCTTCTGGCGGTTTGGGGTGACAGTACAAACTCTGGGTTTGTGGGCTTTTTTTACCTGGCTGTTGGCTTTGTCTTTGATTGACTGCGATACAATGACTTTGCCTAATTCTTTAACTCGATCGGGTTTGGTGCTCGGATTGGTTTTCCAGGTGGCGAAAGGTTGGTGGCCGACATTTAGTCCGATCGACTCGGTGCACTATCTGGTACTCGACGGGATCGCGGGAGCAGTTTTCGGGTTGTGGCTGTTTGACGCGATCGGACTCGCCGGGACGATCGGCCTCGGGCAGAATGCTATGGGCGCCGGAGATACCAAATTAGCCGCCTTGATGGGAGCTTGGCTGGGCTGGAAATACTTGCTGCTAGCGGGATTCATCGCCTGTGTCGCCGGGGCTTTTGCCGGTGGCGGGGCGATCGCCCTCGGGTTGCTCGATCGGCGTCAACCCATGCCTTTCGGCCCGTTTCTGGCTCTCGGTGCAGCAATTACTGCTCTGTGGGGCGAAGCCATCTTATCTACTTACTTGCAGTTGTTTTTCCCTAATTTTAGTTTCTGATCTGTCGGTAGTCAGTAGCGATCGAACATAATATTGTCTCAAAAATTGGTAAAATTGTTCCGTGTCTTGGATTACACTTACAACCACTAGCTTTCGTTGGGAAGCGGAATTAATGCAGCAGCTCCTAGCAGCTCATCAAATCCCCGCCCGGATTGTAGACTTGGGCATAGCATCTTATTTGGGGGCTGGAAGTGCTACAGCCCTGCAAGTTCTTCCAGAACACCAGCCAACAGCATCGCTCCTCATCAGTCCCATTGAAGAGGACAATAGTCAGTAGTCAAGTCTGTTGTTTATTGTCAGTTGTTATGGGTTATTGGTTATTAGTTATTAGTTATTAGTTATTGGTAGCAGCTAACAAATAACAACAGTCAACAGTCAACAGTCAACAGTCAACAGTCAACAGTTAACAATTACCAAGTTTTAATGTCTCTATTTGATTGGTTTGCAAATCGACGAAAATCAGTACCGAACTCCCAAGAACGGCCGGAACGAGAAATTGCCGACGGACTTTGGAATAAATGCGAAGCTTGCGATGCCCTCAGTTATACCAAAGACCTGCGAGCAAATCAAATGGTTTGCTTGGAATGCGGGCATCATATCAGAGTTTACAGCGACGATCGCATCGAGCAGTTGATCGATCCCAATACCTGGATGCCCATTAACGAAGGACTGCACGCCACCGATCCCCTGAAATTTCGCGATCGCAAAAAATATAGCGATCGACTCCGAGAATTTCAAGAAAAAACAGGCCACCTAGACGCCGTAGAAACAGGCATCGGCAAACTCGAAAATTTGCCCGTCGCCCTCGGAGTCATGGAATTTCAGTTCATCGGCGGCAGCATGGGCTCAGTTGTCGGAGAAAAGCTGACTCGCCTCATCGAACACGCCACCCGGGAACGCTTGTCGGTAATTATTGTCTGCGCTTCTGGCGGTGCGAGAATGCAAGAAGGAATGCTCAGCTTGATGCAAATGGCTAAAATTTCCGGGGCTCTGGAGCGCCACCGGGAAGCGAGACTGCTTTACATCCCGATTTTGACCCACCCGACCACCGGCGGCGTCACCGCCAGTTTTGCCATGCTGGGAGACATTATAATTGCAGAGCCAAAAGCTACTGTGGCCTTTACGGGCGGCCGGGTAATCGAGCAAACTCTGCGGGAAAAGCTGCCGGAAAATTATCAAACTTCCGAATACTCCTTCGCCCACGGTTTTGTAGACTTGATCGTACCTCGGACTCAATTAAAGAAAACTCTCGCTGGGCTCATCAGCCTCCACCAGCCCCAGCCTTTCTTTGCCGGCTCGGAATTCCCCGCCCTCGATGGCAGCGATAACCACGCTTTGTCCCCGCAGACTCACGCTTTCAAGCTTTCTCCCTAAGCAGCAACGCCGGATGATTCTCTGTTGGTGAGTCCGGGGGAGAGACGAAAAATTTCTGAGGAATTGCCAAAAACCAGGCTTCTACGAAAAATATTGAGTTTGTTGACATCCTCCCCGGCCGTACCGCGGGATTCCAAGAATCACTTCTTGGGCTTCCTCTTTCCACGACTCGGCTTACATTGAGGAGTTGCCTCACCAATGCAGAGGTCGATGTCTTCAGAGGCGTTTAACGTTCCCGTGTGCCCCACGGTACGGAGTGCTAACTCAAGTATGTTAATTGCTGCATTCCAGTCTCGGTCTATTACAAAACCACAATGGTGACAGCGATGTGTTCTTTGACTCAAAGACTTCTTGATGACTTCCCCACAGTTGGAACAGTTTTGAGAAGTGTAGTGCGGTGGTACGGCAACCGTTACCACACCAAACACCTTGCCAAAATATTCTAACCATTGACGGAAAGCCGACCATGCAGCATCAGATATAGACTTTGACAGTTGTCTGTTTCTAACCATGTTACGCACCTGCAAGTCCTCATAGGCAACCAAGTCGTTAGACTGGATGACGCATCTTGCTAACTTCACGGCAAAATCTTTACGCTGCCTACTTACCTTGAGGTGCTTTCGACTCAGGCGATTTCTCGCTTTGACTCTGTTTTTCGACCCTTTGGTCGTGCGAGAAAGTTTACGACTAAGACGCTTGAGCGCTTTCTCGGACTTTCTCAGATGACGGGGGTTCTCGATTGTCTGACCGTCCGAATCGGTGTAGAAGTGAGTCAATCCAACATCCAGTCCAACAGTCTTACCCGTTGGCTTTCTCTTCTCTACCCGTTCTCGGTCAAGGCAAAACTGAACGTAGTACCCATCAGCTCTACGAACAACACGCACTCGCTTAATCTGCTTCAACTGGTAGAAGTGAAGGTCACGAGTTCCCCACATCTTGAAGCTTCCTGCTTCAAACCCATCAGTGAAGGTGATAGTTCGTCTATCGAACGACAACTTCCAGCCCGTTGTTTTATATTCAACAGAGCCATGTGTTTGATGCTTCTTAAAGCGTGGGAAGCCTTTCTTCCCAGGCTTGTTTTTTTTGCAGTTGTCATAAAACCGAGCGATAGAACTCCAAGCCCGATCGGCAGAAGCTTGTCGAGCTTGGGAGTTAAGTTTGCCGGCGAACGGGAACAATGCGGCGAGAACAGCGCAATAGGCGCTCAACTCGTACTTGCCAATCCCCTTGTTGTCCAACCAGTATCTAAGGCAGCTATTGCGGACAAAGCGAGCAGTACGAATGGCTTCATCGAGCCGCTCGTACTGCTGTGCAAGTCCCTCTAGTTTTGCCTCAAAAACAAGCATACTTACGCTGACATAACTAGCGTAAGTATACCACAGTTAAAGAAAGCCGTCTTAGAAGGACGGGGCTTTAAACCCATTATTTTTGGTAATAACGACGCAGCAGTGGGATGATATTGATCGGAAGTTGATTGGCGCTGAAGTTTGGCTGGGCAAAAATGCCTAGTCGCAGTTAGCGGTTAGTTAGGTTGCGATCGAACAAAATCTCAGAACAAACTAACAGAACAAGTTAACAGCGCTTTCTGAAATTGTCTGGCTTTCAGTTAATAGCCGTCAACTCAATTTTGACCTGTCAGCGACCTAAAAATTATGGGTTTTGCAGACCTGTCCATCGCAGAAATAGCAGAGGACTTCAACGTCCCTGTTGAAGACGTGATCCGCTTGTGCGACGAGTTGGAAATTGCCTACAAGCACCCTCAAACCCGTTTGGCTTTGGAGGATGTTAAGGCAATTATGTCCGCTCTCGAAAAAAGGCGCGACTCAAAACTTCTTGCAGATTAGATCGCAAAATTCCTCTACCTTTAAAGGTATGGCTGCACCAACTTTCGCCAGTTGTTGCATAAGGAGGGCATTTTGAACACAAATCTGTTTGCCAGGTACGATCTCTTAGCGTTCAATAATTTGCCGGATTTTTTTAAGGAGAACCATGCTTAAAAGATATTTCATTGCTCTGACCGCTGTATTCTTGAGCTTTCAGTTATTTGTCAGCAGTGCGATGGCTGTCGAACTGAGTCCTGAACTTCGCACTGTGACTTTGAATGACAACGGTGCTCCGGTGGTGCTGAGCCTCAAACAAGTTCAGCAAGGCAAACGCCTGTTCAACTCGGCTTGCGCTCAATGTCACGCTGCGGGCATGACAAAAACTGACCCCAACGTGAATTTGAGCCCGGAAACTCTGGCTTTGGCCAACCCGCCCCGGAATAATATTGAGTCGCTGGTGGACTTTATGAAAAATCCCACCACTTATGACGGGTTTGAGGAGATTTCGGAACTGCATCCGAGCATGAAGAGCGCGGATATTTTCGCTGAGATGAGAAATCTCTCGGATGACGATTTGTACGCGATTGCCGGTCACATTCTGCTGCAGCCAAAAATTGTCTCCAAGCAGTGGGCTGGTGGCAAAGGCGCTCGCTAATCGATTTTAGATTTTAGATTTTAGATTTTGGATGGGGAGGGGGCTGGGGTTTGGCAAGGATTGCTGGCTGGCTGTTTTTCTATCTAAAATCTGAAATCTAAAATTTATTCCCTACTCATTGATTCTCGCCAGTCGAACCCGCCGACTCAAGCTTGTGGACTGGTTCAGGCCGACGAAAGCCAGAGTGAAACAAAAAAATTCGATTTTGTGAGCAAATGTTAATGAATTATTGACGCTTCTACGCCCTTATGCTGCATCGTGGTGTTTTTGTCTGCTTTCTGTTGGGGATGTTAATTATTTTGCCACTCGTGCTGTTGGCTCCTCAGCCTGTTTTGGCTGCTGCCGATTCTTACGTGAATAGGTATTTACAAGTCAGCGAACCTGTGGCTTTGGAGTTGGACTCTGAGGGACATACTCGGTTGTTTTCGGCTCAGGATTTGTCTGCCGGCAAGGTGTTGTTCGAGCAAAGTTGTCTGAATTGTCACGTCGGAGGAGCTACTTTGCCGGACCCGATGATATCTCTGTCTTTGGCTGACCTCAAGGGGGCAACGCCTCCCCGCAACAACATCTATAGTTTGGTGGCTTATCTGAGAGAACCGATGACTTATGACGGTACTGAGGAAACTTTTTGGTGCCGCCAAGTGCCGGAAAGCTGGATGCAGCAGGCAGAAATCGAAAATTTGGCGGCTTTTGTGATCCGAGCGGCTCAGAAAGCTCCGGGCTGGGGCGTGGAGAATTTTGAGAGTTGAACTGCCGCTGCAAAAAAGTGGTAAATTACTCGGGAGAAAGCGATGCGATTGAGCGATCGCGCCTGTTTTAACAGGTAAAATATCTAAAGAATCACCCTTTGCGTGTCCATTAGAGGAGAACTGCGTTGAAAAGACTCTTATCGATCGCCCTGTTAGCGATCGCAATTTTTACCGTCGGCTTTGGCCGCCCTGCTTTGGCAGGTGATGCTGCTAAGGGAGCTAAACTCTTTAGCGCTAACTGTTCTGCTTGTCACATCGGTGGCGGCAACGTGGTTATGGCCATGAAAACCTTGAAAAAGAGTGCTCTTGAGAAGTACGGCATGAATTCTATCGAGGCTATTACCACTCAGGTAACTAAGGGCAAAAATGCTATGCCTGCTTTCGCCGGGCGCTTGAAGCCCGAACAAATCGAGGATGTAGCAACCTACGTGCTCTCGCAATCTGAGAAAGACTGGAAAGGCTAAACTGCCTCTTTGAAGTCGCACAAGCTGGGCGGGCTTGATTTAATTTAAAACTTGTCCTCCCGATCGCACCCTCTCTCACTTTTTGGCGAATAAATATCGGTTTGCAGCGATCTTAACCTATTTGGGAAAGCGCGCCAGAAATCCGATTTTTATTAGCCCAAGGGCGAGGGAGGGACATTTTATTTTAGATTTTAGATTTTAGATTTTAGATTGGAGATTGAAGATTGAAGATTGAAGATTGAAGATTTGAGATTGAAGATTGAAGATTGAAGATTTGAGATTGAAGATTGAAGATTGAAGATTTGAGATTGAAGATTTGAGATTTGAGATTTGAGATTGAAGATTGAAGATTTGAGATTTGAAATTTGAGATTGAAGATTTGAGATTGAAGATTGAAGATTGAAGATTTGAGATTGAAGATTGAAGATTTGAGATTGAAGATTTGAGATTGAAGATTTGAGATTTGAGATTGAAGATTTGAGATTTGAGATTGAAGATTTGAGATTGAAGATTTGAGATTGAAGATTGCTAAATGCTGACTTTGGATAAATTGTCCAGCACCTTACATTAACAAGGCTTAGGCATGGGGGCTAGAAACTCGGTTTCTACGAAAAATCCTGGGTTTAATTAGAGAAATATAGGAAGAAACCGGGTTTCTGAGGTCGCAAGTGCGATCGAGCATTAATTAAAATTAATTATTTATTCGGTTCATAAATTAAAGTATGTGCTATAATATAACCCCTTATTAGCAAAGCTTTGAAATCGAGATTAAAGTCGGTCCGCAAAGTGGACTCTACACCTGCCATGAACGTAAAAACATCAGCAAAAGTTAAAACTCAAGTTAAAACTCTCGGAGACGCAGCCTCTGGGGCGATTGAAAAATATTTCCGCAAAAGTGTAGCGCACGAGGCTGAAGTTCTGAAAGACAAAGATGCCGAAGAACTTCACCAAATGCGCGTGGGATTGAGACGTTTGCGATCGGCTGTAACGGGTTTTGCTCCGGTTTTAGACTTGCCAAAAGAGGCTTCTGAACGCAAAATTGGTAAGGTGGGGCGGATTCTGGGAACGCTCAGGGATTTGGATGTGATGCTCGAAAGTCTCCAAAACCGATATTACCCGAATTTGCCGGCTGACGAACAGGAAGTTTTGGATAAGGCTTTGTTGAATTTGCTCAAACAGCGACACCGCGCTTTGAAGGGAGTGAGGGCTGTTTTAGAGCACAAAAGTTACCAATCGCTGAAGCAGTCGATCGAGGATTGGTTGGAAGAACCGCAGTTTCGGGCGATCGAACATTTGCCAATTGCTGAGGTTTTGCCGGATTTACTGTTACCTCAAGTCAGTGAGTTTTTCCTGCATCCGGCTTGGCTGCTGGGAACAGAATATGAGGATGGCAAAGTTAAAGTTGCTGATGATTTGAATGCTGAGGCTGTCGAAGAGAAGTTAGCAGCGGAGGGAACTATTCTGCACGATTTGCGGAAGCAAGCGAAGCGGGTTCGCTATTTGATGAATCTGTTTGGCGATTTTTACGGCGAGAGTTACGAAGTTTATGTCGAAGATGTGAAAGCTGTTCAAGAATGTTTGGGCGATATTCAAGACAGTGAAGTTTTAGGGGAGTTTTTGACAGATTTTGTCGATCGCGATCTGAAAAAAGAGTTGCCGAAACTGGCTGGTTTGTTGGCAGAAAATCGCTACGCAGCTTGGCAAAAATGGCAGGTTTTGCAGCGCAGGTATTTGAGTTCGGAAATTCGTCAAGGTTTTCGATCGGTATTAATTCATCCTGCGGTTGAAGATGCTGCTAAGGTGGAAGCGTCGCAGCAATTATAAGACGCAGATCCCCGATTTATAAAAGAAGTCGGGAATTTAAAGTGCACTCGCGCTTTGGGAAGGAAAAGGGCGATCGTTTTTGAGTATTAAGTAAAAGAAAGGGCGATCGGCGATCGCCGTTTGCCTTTTCTCCTACCTATTTCACCCCGAGAAAAAGAAAGGTAGCTTTCTGGCAACAAACTGTTACAGCAATTCCGGATGTTATGAGGTACAGTAGCAGCAATTAGTAAACCAGTTTTTGAGATGTTTCGGATTAATTAAGTCAAGAGCCACAGCAATTATCCTGTCAACCATTTTAGTGCTGGTTGGTGAAAACTGTCGCCATAAAGATTTGAGTTGCGACCACCATAATTCAATTGGATTAAAATCAGGATATTCTGGGGACAAACACAAGATAGAAGCACCCACCGCTTCTATCTACGGGCTTAATTGAATCTACTTTATGCGCTGGTAAATTATCAATTCACGTCTACTGCTGCCGACCACAATTGTGGCGCTAAACATTTCTAGATAAATACCTCAAATGCTTGGCCCCGCCATCGACTTATCCAGGTTCATCAATGCCACTACTCGAAGAGAGACTAATTGCACCAATTACTGCGACTTTCTTGCCTCGATAAAAAGGTTTGACCGCATAGGCTCGCTTTGCCTCGTTGGGAACGTGCATGAGTTCTGGTTAAACAAGCGCAATACTCCAGTCTCATCTAAAAATACGCTCATTTTTTGGCTCGATATCCTTGACTTTTTCCCAATACTCTAACCTTAACTTGATGACTCTTTCAGTGCCTGCTTGGCTACGACTGACTGTTTTTTTTTACGATTTAATCCCAACTTCTGTAAGGCGCTACACATTGCTGTTGGGCCTACCCAATTTCCTGTCTTTTGGGCGAATAACTCACACAATTCTACCAACGTTGCATCGGGATGTGCTGCCACTATTTCTCGCTATCTCTTTTGACGCATTATTCAAATGACTGAATCTGGGTTTACCACTCTCGTTTACGCTGTAAATTTCCCTCGATTTTTTGTTGCTTGACAAGTTTTTGAACTAAGCTTTTACTGCAGGCAAATATTTCTGCTGTTTTTCCGATCTACAGCTTCTGTTCGCTTAGGGGCAGCTACTATGAAAGGCTCGCAAATCTACTGAGTATGCTTTCATTGGTATATTATTTTTAGTCGATTCTATTGTACCTCATAACATCTGGAAGTGCTGTATCACCATTGATGCGATGGGGAATCAAACAGAAATAGTCCGACTGATCCGTGAGAAAAAAGCCGATTATGTCGCGGCACTAAACAGCAATCATCCCACTCTTTACAATCAAGTTAAACACTGGTTTGAGACTGCAAAAACTCAGGAATTCATTGGGATTGAACAGAGTTATGATTCCCGAACCGAAAAGGGACATCCGGAGCCTCGAAACTCGAAAAGTCTGGGCGGTATCACTTGCCAAACTAGGAGGACTTTACAAGCAAGAGCACTCTTGCTGGCTTACGCACTATTGCGATCGCCCTTAAGAGTTCGTCATCTGCGGAACAAAACTACTCACTCCTGTACAGTTTTACCTAAGTTCTTTACCAGTAGACGCTAAAGCGGAATGGTCGTGCTATTCGTCAACATTGGAGCATTGAAAACCAAGTGCATTGGAGTTTAGATGTGACTTTTAATGAAGATAAATCCCGGATTCGCTCGTTAAACAGTCCTCAGAACTTCGCTCTGGTAAGACGGCTCGCCCTGGCCGGCGGTTAACCTGTGAAACAACTCAAAGAGCGTAGCCTGCGACAAAAAATCAAACGGGCTGCGATGAACAATGACTATATGATGCAAATTCAAAGAGTGCTTTTGTCAAGCATGATTGAGATGCTCTTACCCTGGTATTCTCTGGTTTAACGACAGTCTGATGAGACACATTTTTCAACTCAGCGGCTCGCGATACGAACTAGATGCTTCGGAATGGTTTACCCCACCTAACAATCAACTCGCAGTCATCGGCCGCAACTTAGATACCGATCAAATTCGAGAACAGCTTAACAGTTGCTTAGGATCGTGGATTAAATAACTTCCGTAGGTTGGGCCCGTGGAACGAACCCTCCGTTTCACTCCGCCCAACAATCAAGCGTGGGGTTGGGTTTCGTTCCACGGGCCCAACCTACAAAAAATGCAAGTTATTTAATTCTCATTCCTTAGTTTAAGATCGTGTCTTAAAAACCCATGAGGACACGGCAATGCCGTGTCCCTACTATCTCATGCGTAAGTCCTAATCTCAAATCTCAAATCTCAAATCTCAAATCGATCGACCTTACCTGCTACAATAGAACGTATAATATTAACGAAGTAAACCGCTACGAGAGAATCATGTCCGCAAACACCGCGCTACCCGCAGCCCTAGCTAAAATCGTCCAGCGCTTTCAGCGACACTCCGATCCGAAACAGCGCTACGAACAACTGCTGTGGTATGCCAAGCGACTCCCAGCATTTCCCGAAAGCGACAAACTGCCTGAAAACAAAGTTTCTGGCTGCGTATCCCAAGTTTATATTACTGCAAATTTGGCAGACGGAAAAGTTTTGTATCAAGGCGATTCTGACGCTCAGTTAGTCAAAGGATTAGTTGGCTTGCTGGTGGAAGGTTTGAACGGATTGACGCCTGCTGAAATTGTCACCATTACCCCAGATTTTATTCAAGACACGGGATTGAATGTGAGTTTGACACCTTCCCGTGCTAACGGATTTTATAACATCTTTCAAATGATGAAAAATAAGGCACTTGCTTGTGAATTGAGCAAGCAAGCCGAAGCAAATTAAAAGAATAAACAGCCATGACTCAAACTACAGATATAACAAAATCAAATTCTGGCAATTCTCCCGCCGCAGTTCAAGAATATCTCTGGAATTGGAAAGAAACCCAAATCAAAGTTATTTACGAAACCAGAGGACAGGGAAATCCTGTCTTGCTGCTGCCTGCTTTCAGTACGGTTTCGACGCGAGAAGAAATGCGTCCTTTAGCAGAATTGTTAGCTTCTCACTTTCAAGTTGTGAGTTTAGATTGGCCGGGTTTTGGCGAATCGGATCGCCCGAAAACCGACTATCAACCGCAATTATACCATCAATTTCTCAAGGATTTTGTTGAGTCAATTTTTAATAGTGCTGTTGCTGTAGTTGCGGCGGGTCACGCTGCGGGTTATGCGATGCAATTAGCGCAATCAAAGCCCAATGTTTGGTCAAAGATTGTGTTGGCTGCGCCGACTTGGCGCGGGCCTTTGCCGACGATGAGCAAACAGCAAAGCGGGTGGCATGGAATTGTGAGAGAATTAGTACGATCGCCCTTACTGGGACAATTCCTATACAAACTAAACACTGCGCCGTCTTTCTTGAGTTTTATGTACCGCCGCCACGTCTACGCCGATGCAGCAAAAGTCACGCCGGATTTCATTCAAGGCAAATGGCAAGTGACGCAAAAACCAGGTGCTCGGTACGGTTCCGCTGCCTTTGTGACTGGTGGTTTAGATCCGGCTAAAGTGCGATCGGAATTTACAGATAAATTTCAACAATTAGCAGTGCCGGTGATGGTTGTAATTGCTGAAAATGCGCCGCCAAAATCAAAGGCTGAAATGGAAGCATTAACGGAATTACCGGGTGTTGAATCGCGAGTTATTCCTGGTTCATTGGGTATGCACGAAGAGAATGCAGCAGCTTTAGCAAATGCGGTTAAATCTTTTATTTGAGAGGATTAAGAGGGGATGAACCGCAGAGGGCGCAGAGGGCACAGAGGGGAGAAGGGAAGAGGGGATGAATGCAAGCTGTTTTTTTTACGTTAGTTTGGATGGTTTGCTATTGGTTTTGTCTGCCAGTTTATGCTGTCGGAGATTCGCCGATGGTCAATTTGCCAAAGAGTGCGATCGAAAGTGCGATCGACTTTCACATCCATTCTTCTCCTGATGTGATTCCCCGCAGATTAGACGATTTTGAGGTAGCTAAGTCAGCGGCGCGATCGCACATGAAAGCTGTTGTATTGAAAAATCATTATGCCAGCACAGCAGCGCGAGCAGTTTTGGTGAATAAAATAGTACCAGAAATCGAAGTTTTCGGGGGAGTCGTTCTCAATTATTCGGTAGGTGGTATTAATCCTCAAGCTGTAGAAGCAATGCACCGCATCGGTGGCAAATACGGTAAAGTAGTGTGGCTGCCAACGGTTGATGCTGAGCATCACTTGCAGGTTTTTCACAAGTCGGGAATTGGGATTAAAGTTGCGGAAAATGGCAAGGTTTTACCGGAAACAGCAGCGGTGTTGAAGATTGTAGCAAAAGAGAATTTGGTATTGGAAACCGGTCATATTTCCTCAGAAGAAGTGATGGCGGTTGTCACTGAAGCCAACCTTCTCAACATTAAGAACATCCTGATTACCCACGCAATGGCGGATGTACCCGGTTTGTCCCTAGAAAATATGCAAACAGCCGCCGCAGCCGGAGCTTTCTTAGAACTCGCATTTGTCAACGATTTGATGGGAGAAAATGCCGCTGATGAGGGTCACAAAAACTGGCATCAAGTTTCTATTACTAAAATGGCAGCAGCGATTAAACTAATCGGAGCCGAGCATTTTGTTATGAGTACAGATTTGGGAAGAAAACCCGATCCTTTACCTGCGGAAGGTTACAAATTATTTGTGAAAAAATTGATAGAGGAAGGCATTTCTCAACCTGAAATTGATTTAATGATGAAGGAAAATCCAGCTCATTTGTTAGGAATTTAGGAGTAAATATTACGTCCGATTGCCTAACTATTCTCAAGTTTGTAGTGAGGACTTCAGTGTTCTATGTGATTTATAGTCAAGTAGGCTCTGCTTCAGGTTCTTGAGATTCTCGATCGCCCGCTGGAGATTTGGTTTGCAATTGGGATAGCTGCGAATTTAGCTGCAAACGTTCTTGATATACGGTTTCTAAATGATTTTCTAATTCCGCTACTTGAGATTGCAGTTGATTTTGAGCCTGATTAGCTGTATCGATTTGGTTTTGAAATTCCGAAATTTGAGAGTAAAGGTACGATCGCTCTCTGTTAGCTGTTTCTAATTCCGATTGCAGTTGCGATCGCTCTTTTTCGACTAATTCCTGTTGAGCTTGCACGCCCGAAAGTTGAGACTGAAGTTCCTCCCCCTCTTCAATCGAGCGATCGAACTTAATTTGAATTTCCAACAACTGGTTTTGTAGGTGCAATCTGGTTTGACTAGCAGTTTGCAACTGACTCTCAAATTCAGACAGCAGAGCGTGAAATTGAGAACGTTCTGCATCAACCGCCTCTAACTCTGCTTGCATTTCCAGCAATTGAGCGTTAAGCTGCGATCGATCCTGCTCCGCAACTTCTAACTGATATTGAAGTTCTGCCACTTCTGCTAACTGCGACTCAGCTTGTTGAGCATTTTCTAACTGCAACTGAGCAATCAGAGAATCCATTTGCGATCGCTCCTGGGCAATTCCTCCCATAAATTCTTCCATTTCCGACACTCGATTATTTAAAAAATCTTGCTCGCGAGTCACAGTTTCCAACCGACTTTGCAACTCGGACAATTCTGAATTTAGCTGGTTTTCATTCTGCACCTTTTGCTCCAATTCCGAATTGCGGGCATTCAACTGAGCCGCCAAATTCGATATAGCTTCCTGCGAACCCTGCATCCGCACCAAATTGCGGGAATTTCGCTTATTCAAAATTAGCCAGCAGACTAAGGCCCCCGATCCAAATCCTATTAATAAAAGTATTGCTTCCATTTGTTGTATCTAATTGATATAAATTGAGTAATCTTGATGCTTGCCCAAAAAATGGACATCAACAAATCGCTATCTTACTCAAAGCTATCACAACTTGCAAGCCTGTATTAACTTGGTTCAACAATTTATATTTATTTACAAATACCTTTTGTTTACAGGTAAGGTGCGCCATCCGCACCCTGCAAGCCCGATCAATGCAGCAAATCCACAATATGAGGAATAATCCCGATATGCTGAGTCAGCAAATAATCCAACCTATCCGCCAGTAAACTAAAAATTAAATCGTTATAACTCATCCCGTATTCCCCCAAACCTAAAGCCACCAAACTCGTCACATTTTCCCCTGGGTGTTTCAGATCCGGTTTCGGATTTGCTTCCAAAACATAAAGCGAGCCATCAGCATCACTTCGGACATCAATTCGCACCAAACTATTCAAACTAAACTCCCAATAAATTTTTCGAGCTAACTCAATTAACTTTTGTTTGAGTTCCGGTTCCTCGCTACCCATCAACCGTCCTCGATCGGCCGTAATCGCTTTTTGATCCATAGAAGTAAAGATGCGTTCGTCAGGCTCCAGCACCCGCTCGATCGTCGAAAAAGCAAAGGGTTTTGTATTTTTATCAAATTTGCCTTGAGCATAAGTAACATAGCCGCAAACCGCTACACAAAATTCTCGTCCCGGCAAATACTTCTCAATTAAAGCAGTATTGTGAGTTGCTCGGTGAACTTCCGAAACTGCCTGAGACAAACCCTCAATATTGTCTACAAAATGAACGTGCAGCGAAGCGCGGCCGGATACTGGTTTAACAACAAAAGGCCCTTGACAATCACTAAAAGCAATGGTAAAACGCTCGTGCAAATTAGGATGCAAAATCCCTTGAGAAGGATGCCAAGTCATAAACGGAGCAGTTTTAATTCCGACTGATTGCAGTTCCCGTTTAAAAGCGTGTTTGTTATCTAAAGTTGAACTGTTTAAAGGATTGTGACCCACATAAGGCATTCCCAACATTTCCAACAAAGCGGGAGTGTGACAAACAGGATTGTAGCCCTGGACTCCGCCAGTATTCAGCCAGACTAAATGGATATTTTTTTGTTTTAGTTGTTCGGCTAACTTCATGTCATCAGGCATGAGAAAGACTTGCTGAAAACCAATTTGTGCTAAGGCTTTAGCAATTTCGCGGGCGACGATTTCGTAACTCTTCCAAGCGCGGGGATTGTGAGTTTTGTAAATCACAGCTCCGGCGCGATCGCAGTCACCGCCGAACACCACAGCAATCCGCAATTTAGCAAACAGCACCTCCAAATATTGAGGTAGCAAACTAAAATCGTAATGCCAAGAATTTATGCCAATGGATCTTGCAATCATTTAATTTTTACCCCTTTTTATTTCATTTTTGAGTAACTGAACTGCTAGATTTTGCCCAATATATCCCAGCCAAAACCACAGAGAAAGCCAACCAATTAAACAAGCTCAAACTTTCCGAAAACAGCACCCAAGCCATAATAGCGGTAATTACGGGTTCTAGCAGCAGGAAAAAAGCTACAAATCCCGACGACAAACGACCGAGACTGTGGATGAGCAGTCCCTGACCGAAAGCTTGGCAAATCACCGCCAAAGCAATTACAGTCAGCCACCCCTGCCAAGAATCAGGGAAAACTCGATCGCCCGCAAGCAGAACCAGCGGCAAAACCAATATACTGCCAATGAAACATCGCCATATCAATATAGTTGTTGCCGGAAACTTGGTTCGCAAATGTTCTGAAATTAGCAGATTTCCTGCATAAAACATCGCCGATAAAAGAGCAGCAATGTCACCGGCAAAATTGTCTCTCGCAGCTTGCAAATCATCCATGCCGATCGCAATTGCCCCGGACAAAGCCACCGCCAGCCCCACCAAAAACCTGTTGTCAAAGCGCCGCCCCAACAGCAGCCATCCCCCCAAAGTAGTAAATAAAGGAGTTAAGTTTCGCAGTACAGTAGAATTAGCGACATTAGTCTGAGTCAGCGACCAGGCCCAGAAACCCACAGAAGCAGAAGAAACCACGCCTACCGCTGTTAACAGCATCACATCCTGCAGAGTGTAGTTCGATCGCCCTTCAACTTGTGCCCCAGACATTCGGCGGCGCGCAGCACCCGCACCGTTCCAAAGTCCAAATACCACAGTTGCTATCCACAAACGGTTAAAAACAGTAGCATTCGGGCTGATTTCCCGTTCGCTCAACCTCATAAAAATCGCAGCCAGCGACACCGCTAGCAGCGCCGCCGACAGCGATGCGATCGCCCAAAATTTACCTTGACTGTCCGCTAATTCACCATTTTTTAAACTATCCGGGCTTCCAGAAACAATAGTCTTTTCTTCAGTTGTTAATGCAGAGTTTAACTCGGTTTTTTCCAAAATATTGCGCTGAAGTTCAATATTTTGCTCTGGCAGTCCCAGTTTTTTTGACATTATTAACAATTCCGATTCGTGGCAGAAAACAGAAAGCAGAAGGCTGAATTTATAATTATACTAATTCTCAAAACTCATGCAACAGTATCTGTATGGTGCGTCGCCACCCGTAAATCTTAAAGAATATCCACAATCTTTGAGCGACGCACCCGGAACTCAGGTGAGCGCAAACAAACCCACACTCATCATTGTTGCTTTCTGGAGGCGAGAATTGGTATTAACAGCAACTTAGGTTGAAGGTTTAACAGAAAGCCTTGTCAAAGCCTCCTTTAGCGCCGGTGGCAATTGGCGGATAATCTTGCCCTTGTCGCGATCGACACCAACCAAAGTTACCTGTGCCGTCACATATAACTCCTGAGTATCAGGCGATCGAAATTCGTAATCCCAAAGCAGCCGGACACCCTCGCTAGCAGCTATCCGCGTTCTGACTGCCACAGGTTGACCCATTTTTACAGAGCGGTGGTAGCGCAGCGAAAGTTCCACCACAGGCAATTCCAAACCCTGCGCCACCCAGTCTGCATACTCGATGCCGAGAGAGCGCAAACTTTCCACCCTAGCTTCCTCCATCCAAGCCAGATAAGTCCCGTGCCAAACCACACCGCTGTAGTCAGTATGGTGAGGGTACACTCGCACCAAATATTCAAACCAGCCCTCTGAGTCCATCCCGAGCCGCTTTTGAATGGCACCAGTCGGTGCGAGTTCTGGTTGAGTTCGATCGTTCTCTAACACTTTACAAATTGTTCCAAAACGCTACATTTCTACAAATCATAAGACAAACTTCAGGCTTATGCTTGACAGTAAGCAACTAGAGTACCAACGCCCTAGTTTAACGCCGCACAAGAAAACTCAACTGTTTTTACCGCCAAAACCATGATAGAAAAAATTTTAGTAGCCGTAGCCGGTCGCGGCTTGTGCGAAGAGATGTTTAATATGTTGATGGACATCCCTTCCTTGCAACAAACCTCTGTCACCGTCTTGCACGTCGTGCCGCCCCAAGTAACCTCCGATGGCATGGCCGAGAAGTTGGAAGAAGGAGGCAAGATTCTAGCACAAGCAGTCCAGTCTTTGAAAATAGATCCCAGCAAAGTCAATCCCCGGCTCAAACAGGGAGACCCGAAAACCACAGTTTGCCAAGTCGCAGAAGAAGAGCAATCCGACTTAGTGATTATGGGTTCCCGGGGATTCGGACGGCTGCAATCGATTTTGGAAAACTCAGTCAGCCAGTACGTTTTCCAGCTAACATCCCGACCGATGCTGTTAGTAAAAGACGACATCTACGTCAAAAGAATTAAGCGCGTCATGGTGGCTCTCGATAAATCCGAATCCGCCAAACAATCCTTAGAACTAGCCCTATCTTTTGTCAAAGAAGTCACCGGGGGACAGATAATTTTAGTACACGTCACCAAAGATTTGACTGGAAAATCCACCGAAGATTTAACAGCAAGTGCTGAAAAAGACCCCGTATTAGCTCCCGCAGTCGCACTCGCCAAACAAATGGGAATTAGCTACCGCTGCGTGAGTGCCACAGGCAAACCGGGCGAAGAAATTTGTCGGATTGCAGACGACGTGAATGCCGACTTGTTGGTAATCGGTTCCCCGGATCGGCGGCCCAACGTTGCCAAAAACTTTGTGGATCTCGATCGACTCCTGGGAAATTCCCTATCAGACTACGTGCGAGTCTACGCCAACTGTCCCGTCTTGCTAGCCCGCACAGTCGGTTAAACTTTCATTGCTAACAGTTAGCAGCCAACATTCACCAGTTAACAAAAAAAGCGCCTCAGCAAAAAGCTGTTGGCGCTTTTTTTTGCAACCAGCTTGCGCCAGACAGAAATAGCAGCAGTTGCTAATCTTGTTTGCCTTGACGGCTAGCCGTTTGAATGTACAGAATGATTAGAAAAACGCTGGGAACCAATACAAACAGAATGGTTGCCACAAACCCTAATTCGTTAACTTCCATGAAGACGCCCGCCTCTATCGGAAAATAGGAAAACACACAACTAGGATATCACTCAAAGGCAAAAGGCAAACTCGAATGTAGCAGAAGGCAGCACTAGACAATTGAATAGGTAAAAAATCCACATTCAGAATCCAAGAATTTTTATTTCCTTTTGCCCCATGCCCCATGCCCAATGCCCCATGCCCACCGGCAGTTAAGGCTTAGTCTTCACACTCACCGGGCCGTTGACCAAAGCTTGACAAGCCAACCGATAGTTTTCGGGCTTTTTTTTGAGCTTGCGGTTTTCAAAGTCAGTGCGGGGCGAGAGATTTTCACTTCCCTCGACAATTTCCACAATGCAGGTGCCGCATTGACCGTAGCCCCCGCAATTCATCATCTTTCCCGAAAACGTGTACAAGTCGATGCGGTTTTCTAGAGCTTTGAGCCTCAAATTGGCTCCGTCTGCTGCGATGACTTCCTGATTTTCCTTCACAAACTTGATATTAGCCATTGCTGATTTCCTAGGGCGGTAAACGCGAGTCTTTATTAAAAAATATTAACTACTGTTTCGGTTATTAAGAATATTTAGGGCCCAGAAAGTGGAAATTGGTCGCGGGGCAACTCAAAATGCAAAAATGGCATTCCTGATTTTTGCATTGGTGATGTTGACAGGACGCTGGGCGCGCGGGGTCAATCGATTTGAGATTTGAGATTTTAGATTTTGGATTGACCCCACTGATTAATTCGGGGCTTGAGGATTTGAGATTTGAGATGCTTTCGATTGATTCCACGGATCGATCGCGTGGCGGGTACCACCTTTGAAATTCTTGGTCAGAAACCCGGTAGATTCCTAGATTTCTGGTCGCCAAACCAATATTTGGCCCAGAAACCGGGTTTCTGAGTCTCAGTCGTATTTGAGTTGCCCGATACCCGATGCCCCAATGCCGCTGGCCCTGAAAGGACGCGCGCGCGTAGCTATCCCGTAGGGAATCGCCCCAACTCAATCTCAAGGAGCATCCGAAAGGTTATTCGTGGGAAGATTGCTCACAGCCCGCTGGAGAGACGAAAGCCCCAGGTTGTAGGTGACAATTGCCGACAATCTGTTTCTCTCAGCCCTAGTCAAATCAGTTTCCGCCTGAATCACATCCGTCTGAGTACCCACGCCAGCTTGAAACCGCAGTCTCGCCAAACGCAGAGCTTCCCTCGACTGCAAAACCCCCGCCTCAGAAGTTTCGATATTCTCAAAACTCGACTCCAAGCCAAAATAAGCTTGTTCGACTTCCCGGCGCACTTGGTTGCGGAGTTGGTCAAATCGACTTTCGGCGATCGTAATATCAGCCTCCCGCTGTTTGGCCCTGGCGTTCGCCGCGCCCCCGTCGAAGATACTCCAAGTCAGACTCGCCCGGATCGAATACCCGTCGGCCCACCCGCGAGCAGCATACGGATCGGGGTTATCAGGGTCTTGTCCCAGCACGTTGTAACTACCCCCAACACTCAGTTGAGGCAAACGCGCTGCCAGAATCGATCGCCTCTGCTGCTTGCTGATATCCCTCTGCACCAACTGCTGTTCCAACTCGGGGCGATTCTTAAAAGCCTGCACGATACTCTCTTCCAAAGACAGCCTCCAAGAGCCGGCTTGCTCTACCGGGTCAGCCGCCGTCAAGTTCGCCGACTGGCTGATATTCAAAATCTCAGCCAGACGCCGCTGGGCAACTCGCTGATCGCGGCGGGCCACTGACAGTTGCTGCACTTCGTTAGCCAAATTTGCCTGAGCCTGCAACACCGCAAACCGGGTTCCCACCCCTGCCCGTTCCAAAGCTTCGGCATCCCGCAAACTTTGCTGGGCATTTCTCACCGAAGCTTGGCGGATGGCAACTTGTCCGTCCGCGTTTTGCAAGGTGTAGTAAGCCTCAGCAGTGTCGAAGCGGAGTTGCTCGGCTTGGCGTTCCACATCCAGTTCCCGAAGGCGCAACTGTTCCTCTGCCGCGCGGATCGTAGCGTTCCGGCCTCCGAACAAATCGATGTTGTAGCTCAACTGCAAAGTGCTGTTGAGACTGTTGTTGCCGAAATTTGTGCCGGCTTGCTCGGCGGGCTGCCCGGTTCGGTTAGCCAGAGTGTTGAGGCGGCGCTGGTTAGCCCGGATTCCGAGTTCTCCGCCGGCACTGACAGAACGGCTGGCATCCATTTGAAAATTGAGGTCGGGATAAAGAGCAGCTTGTTGTTCGCGCAAAGCGGATCTGCTTTGTTGCACTTGCAGTTCGGCGATTTGCAAAGTTTGGCTGTTGCGGCGGGCGAGGTCGATCGCCTGCTGCAAGGTAATTGACTCAGTTTGCTCGATCGTGACATCCTCGGGCTTTGTCGGAAACAGCAGCGGATTCGGGTTGGGTTCCAGAGAAGCCGGAGGCTTAGTGTCCAAAATGCCCCTCGGGGTGAGAGGGGGGAAACTTTCGTTCGGAGTGCCCCGGATAATTGGTACCGGGGAACTCGGCACCGGAACATTGTTGAGAGGGCTCGGGGAAGGCTGCTGAGCGTCTGTCGGCCCCAAACCTCTGAGAGGCGTTGAACCGCCCTGAGACAGAGTTGATGGGGAAGCCGGAGCCGCCTGTTGAGGCTTTGATGCTGGCTCGGACCCGGTTGGGGGAGTTGATGCGATATTCGCTCCCCCTTGCTGCTGAGACTCGGAGGTTGGCGGGTTAAGGGCGATCGACTCTTCGGGCTCTGATGCTGATTCTGGCGCTGTGTTGGAGGTCGATCGAATATTGGGCCCTAATTCGAGCTGATTGCTAAGGGCCAAACTGTCCTGAGATTGAGCCGGAGACTGTGCTGAAGCACTCTGTGCGGCGTTGCTGAAAGTAATTGCAGCGCCCACTCCGACTACGATGATTTGACGAAAAACACGCATAATTTTTTAATTACTCTGCAATCCTAGAGACAATTTTAGAGCAAGATTGAGGTCTCAAGTTTCTAGTTTGTAGCCTGAACTCGCCAGTTACAAGTCAGAATTACCCTACTCATCTTAACTTTTGAATGTTCGATTCAAAATTTAGAATTTAACTTCAGCAGTTGCCAGACCGATCGCCGCCGAGATTAGTTCCTCTACTCCGCTAACCGGCAAAATCCGGGTTTTCAGCGAGCTGGCTAGCTGTTCGAGGGTCATGTCGTCGAGAAAACGCGGTTCCCCCTGTTTTAGCATCACCGACGGCAGCAGGATGCCATCTCCCAAGTCTCGCCCCTCCAAAGCTTCCAGCAAATCTTGCCCGGTGAGCAAACCCGTAACAGTGATAGTTTGTCCCCAGTAGCGGCTGCACAGTGCTGCCATGTTGACGGACAAGCCGGGAATTTGGTTTAGTTGTTGTACGATCGGCTCAAAAGCTTTTTCTACAGCATTCCCCACCACCCAAACCAACTTTCGCGCAGGCTCGACTTGCATCGGTTGCAGCTTTTCAAAAGCCGTTTCAAACTGCTGGATAAACTGGCGGATCGAACCCACACCGTTACCAATTTGGGGATAATCTTCGTAATCTGCAGCCGACGGCAAATCTAAACCAGCTATTAAAAACCACTCGTCAGCCAGCCAAATACAGCGCGATTTTGAATTCTTTTTCTTTGCCTTTTCGCCGCCTTTTCCTTTACTCAAAAGCACTTGAATATTCTGCACTTGCTCGATGACTTCTCGCGCTTTTTGGGCAGTTACTGCAATTAATTCATCTTCCGCTGGGCGAAAGCGAGTTAAACCCACCGGCACTACAGCCACCGATGCTACAGCGGGAATATTTCCGGTATGAAACTTTGCCAAATCTAACAAAGTGCGTTCTAAATGTTCCCCATCATTAATACCGGGACAAACAACTACTTGAGCGTGAATTTGCAAGCGGCGTTCTTGAAACCATTTGATTTGCTCTAAAATCTTCCCAGCCCGGAGATTTTTTAGCAACCTAATTCGCACTTCCGGTTCCGTAGCGTGCACGGAAACATAGAGAGGAGAAAGCCGCATTTGTTCGATTCTGTCCCACTCTTTTTGAGTCAGATTTGTCAGAGTGAGATAGCTACCGTAAAGAAAGCTGAGGCGGTAGTCATCATCCTTAAGATACAGAGTTTCGCGCTTTCCCGGAGGCTGCTGGTCGATAAAGCAAAAAGGGCAGCGGTTGTTGCACTGAATTAGTCCATCAAAAAGAGCTGTTTCAAATTCCACTCCCAAGTCTTCGTCATAATCTTTTTCTATTTCTAACTTGTGACTTTTGCCTTTGGCATCTAAAACTTCTAGTTCGAGAAATTCATCGGCGCACAGGAATTGATAGTCGATTAAGTCGCGGGGTTTTTGGCCGTTGACGGCGACGATTGAGTCTCCGGGTTCAAATCCCATTTCCGCGCAGATGCTGTCGGGGATAACTTTTGTAATTATGGCAGGTTTGATTGAGGATTCGCTCATACGATCGCGCTGGCTTTTTCAAGTTTGATAAATTGCCGTTCAAAAAAAGATTTTTATTTTAAATTTAGCCTACTAGGCTATCACAATTTATATTATTTGTCAAGCGCGCTATGTCGGGAGAAATAGGTGTTGGTGAAGGGCGAGCGATTATATTTCTTCTGCACTGTCTCCTGTAATGCTGACCTTAAAAAGCTTTCTTTGTTTTTGCTAAATGTTATGGCTTTACTTCACAACTCCTTCCTTGTTAACCTTAAAGTGGTCAACTTTCAAACGAGAACCATCGAACGATCGCACTTCCCAAAACCCAACTCTCCATCTTTATGGTAAAAATATCACTCAAGTTTAACTTACAACCCTAACAGGACTTACGCAAAAATTGGCGTTACACACTACCTATAGCGGTAATGTACACAATTTCCCTACATATAGAGTGGGTGTGTAATTCCTGCCTAAGTTGGGCGAGATTGAACTTTTCGCCATGCTGCACTAATTCGTGTTTTACCTGGCACAATTTCTATCAGTCCTTTCTTTCGCAGGCGAAAAAAAATATTTTTCATATCTTCACCTGAATCGATTCCAATAACTTCTCGACCACTGCGATTAGTAATTTCTTCATGATCTTCCAGGTACTCCATGACTAATCGCTCATACTCTGAATACATTTCATAAATTGAGATTGCATTTTCTGAATCTTCATCAATCATTCCAACTTTACGCCAAGCTGCATTACGTTTTGCTCTTTTAGGAACAGCTTCAATAAGTCTACGGTCTCTTAATCTGTAAAATGCTTGCTTAATAGTTGCTTCTGAACGAATGCCAGTTTCTTTGCGAGCGATTTTATTAGTTATTTCTTTGTGCTTCTCTAAATATGACATTATTGCTGATTCTATTGAAGCTAGAGGTTCGTGCTTAATGTATACAATTAGAGAATTTTCTCTTTCTTCTATTTCAGGAGGTTGTAGTCTTAATTTGGCCATTGCCAGAAAAGCAGTATTGAGACCTTCTCCAACATCTTTATTAGGTGGATCGGGAAATTTGTTGATTATACGAACAATAGCTCCATTCCTGGCATATTGTTCTTTCAGAATATTTTGTACTGTAATGTGACCTGGCAATTTTCCTGGATTTTCAATCTCAATTCTATTGTCGAAAATGCGAATGTGAGTATCAGAAGCTATACTGTAATCTCTATGCAATAAAGCATTTGTTACAATTTCATGAATAGTTTCTTCGGGATATTGGATCTGTTCTAAACCGTGAAGTCCCACTTTAGGAATTTTTTCAATTATTTCTATTGTTGTAGTTACCGCTTTCTTAATTTGATCGTACAAACAACCTTCGATGGTTATTGGCGAAAAATCAAGAGTGTCTCTTGTTCCCTCGGAATCTTTTGTTTTGTATCTATAAATTTTTACGCCGCAATGCTTGGGGAAAACAGCTTGAGGCTCATCTGCAAATAATAAAATAGCTGCAATTATTGGTTTGTTTCTTTGAATTAATTGTTGTTTTTTTAGCCACAGTTCTGCGTCGGTAGTTGGAACTACAGCGTTAATAAACTCGCTCATAACTTGAGAATCTTTGATTACTTCAATCTCTACATCAATAGTTCTCTTTTCAAATGATTCTATGCCTTTATCGAGTTTTAGTCTTTCTAAAGCTTGCGGAGTTGTAATAGGCAACGTTTGTGCAGAACGTCTCAAATATGGAATACCATCAGAAGCTTCTACTACGCCTCGTGATTTGAGAATAGTTACTTGTAAAACTCGACCTGGATGACCTTCAGCCCTAAGAAATGTATATGAATAACCATCTCCCAGAGGGAAAAATTGCTCAAAAATTTGTAAATGCCCATTGGCAGATTCTTGATCGGCAAAACCTCTCCAATCTTTTGTTTTTGTATTGCTGACAGTCTTTTCATCAATTCCGATATAAAGCTCTCCACCATCAGCATTGGCAAATCCCGAAATAAATTTACATAATTTTCCTGGTTTTACTTCTATCGCCTTAAAGTCGAGAAAATGACTTTCTTCCTTTTGAAGTATCTGATTTAACTGCTCTGTGGTGATTGTAACTACTTCAATTGACATATAGTTTACTTGCTTACAACGTCATAAATTTAGGAGGTTTGCTGTATATTTCGGCTCTGCCATAGCAACATGAAGCTTTCCGCAACCGTAGTCTGCTTGCATATTACTAGCTTGTCTGCGGATGAGCCAGATGAAAGGCTCCCGTCAACAAGGATTTTTCTTGTTCCTTTTTTCGGTATTGACATAGTTTGCTTTAACCCAGCCTACTCATAGGATTATAACGAAAAGACTCAAGCATCTGGTTCTTCAGAAGTTGCGCGAAACCTTGTGATAATTTGACGAATTTCCTCTACCTCAATGTCTTCCCGATCTGATTTTGAGTAAATGTCCAGTAAAACAATCAGCTTGGTGGATGAAATCCAGTAAATTAGACGATAGCCACCACTCTTACCTTTTTTGGTATCGCTGTTTCTAATCCGCACCTTCATAACTGGGGTGCCAATGTCGGGGATTTGATCTCCCAGAAATTCTCCAAGTTGTAATTGTTCAAGCACAGGTTGAATATCTGTTGGAACTTGGCGGTATTTCTTTGCGAGGCTTTTCAGTTTTCGCTGAAATTCAGGTGTGAAACGAATTTCAACGAGGGGCGAATTAGTCAACGTCGATTCCCTCCCAAAGTTGAGAAAGGGGTAATGTTTGTCCAGTCATGGCTTGCTGCCAAGATTGGCCAAAGCTTACTGCTGAAAAATCTGTATCTTCTTCTGTTGTCGTAGCTTGAGTTTCCAGAGAATGGGTGCGTTGAATAATACCGGATAGTGTTTTAAGTAGTTCAATTTGTTCAATCAATGACAGTGACTGAGCAAGATCGATCGCTTGTTGAAGTTGTGAAGTCATAGTAAATCCTCATTGTTTTATTTTAGATTAGTTACCAACGATCGCATACCACAAACTCAGCATCAGGCACAAACTCGCTAAATGTTGTGGAATCAAAGATTTAATTGAGCGCTTGGCAATATTTTGAGTCACAAATATTGTAACTAATAATGATACAATCAAAGTTAAACCTTGCAAGAAACTAATCACCGCTGGATCGCCAATAAAACTCGGTAAATCGTCTCTAATTTGTCCGAAAGTGGCAAAAGCTACAGGAATCACTCGACCGCCTTCCTGCAAACCCAATCGCCAATAGTGAGCCAAACTACCGCCCCAGACTAAGGGTAAATAACCGTAGGCGAGAGAGACAAATGAGAGGGGTTTGTAGGTTGTAAATGGGATGCTTTCTGCTTGTCCCAATCGATAAATTGCCTGCATGACGGCGTAAGCTACTAGGGGAATCATTGGCGGGATAATTAACACCGCGAGCGAAAGTCCTAAATGAGGGATAAATTGGTCTAAATTGATACCTAGCCCTAATAAATCATTTATCTCCGGCAAGCGATGGAGATAGATACCGCTTAGTAATAAAAATAACAGGGCGACTTCATAACTGTGGGGAACGTGGGTAGTCCATAATTCGATTCCGGGAGGGCGCAGATTTAATTCAACCGATCTATGGGGACAAGCTTTTAAGCAAGTCATGCACAAGACGCAATCTTTATTATCAGTTAATTGGGCGGGATGGGAATAAATCGGACATCCATTAGTGGTTAATCCTTCCCCCAAGGCGGGCCCGCCTTTATAACATTGGTAGGTGGTGCATTCCGCCGCGCAGGTTCCTTGTTGGGCGCGCAGTTCGATGATTGAGAGTTTAGCAAATAATCCATTCATGCCTCCGATCGGGCATAAATAACGACACCAAAACCGCCGCTCGAAGATTAGCGAAAAAATTACCGCGCCCGCCGTAATCAGCAATAACAAACAACTGGATAAATAGGCGGTATTTTCTAAATTCCACAACTCTTCCCACAGAAATATCAGGGTAAATAGTCCAAAGAGAAACCAACCGCCCCATTTTTCGGCTTGTTGGCGCGGCCATTTATTGAGAGTTCGAGGAAAAATTTTCAGAGATAGTTTTTGGACGATTTCCCCATAAATCATAAAAGGGCAAAAAGCACACCACAATCGCCCGATGATGGGGAATAATAATAAAATTAACGGCCACCACCACGCCCAAAAGATATTTAGGGCAAAATTATGTTGTCGATCTTGGGGAGCAACAAACAGGATAATTACCACCAATGCAAACACCCAGGTGGTAAACCAATAATTCACGCGATCGGGATACCAATCGCTCCGTAAAAATTGCCGAAATTTTGGATAAATATTTAATAAATTCAGCCGAAACTTTTGTTTCTTCGCTGCCTGGGCCCAAAACACTTCTTCCGTTAATACCTTACTCCCCTGTGCTTGAACTAAGGCGCGATCGACCATTCCCTGCAATTCCTGCAAATTACCTGGAAAATCGTAGGCTTGTAAGCGGCGAATTGCTTCCGGTGTAACTTGGGGCTTGACTAATTTCTTTTTGCGACCAATGATATTGAGATAATAGTTGACTTGTGCCTCTAAATCTGTTTTTCGCACCCGCAAGGATGGGACTTTAATCTTGTGTTGTGTCAGCTTATCTAGCTTGGGCTGCACAATTTCTGAGATTAAAATTATCCGGGCCTTACTAGAACGCGGTGGTCGCGGTATTTGTCCTTCCTTGACAACTGGCGTATAGGTTCCCTCGGTTAATAATTGCTGAATTTGGGGGCATAATTGAGCGGGTAATTCTTGCACGTCATTTAAAATTAACGTCCCTTCTCCCAACCATTCCAACAGCCCCGGTTTGCCGCCCAACCGCCCGAATAATTCCGCTCCATTGCTCTGAAGTAAAGCACTTTTAATCTGAATTATTGGCTCGTTGCGGCGAGGGGAACCGAAATGAATTAAAGCAGCTAAATTATCCTTTTCTAAACCAGGTTCGCCAGAGATTAATACCGATCGGCTGTCACTCGATGCCGTGCGAATTTGTTGGCGCAATTTCACTGCATAACGACTATTGCCAATGACTCCCCGTTTCGCCCTAGGTACTAGATAGCTGCGGAGGGCATTTTGACGCTCTCGTTCGTAGGCAATTTCTGCTTCTAGCTGCTCTAATTTCGCCGCCAAACGTTGAGCGTAGGCTTCGGCGATCCGTGGATATCTTTCTAGCAAACCACGCCAGCGATCGGCACTAATTACCCAAAATTGACACTCTGTCCGAGCAATAATTCGACTATCCGCAGGTTGCGATCGTTGAAGGGCCGATAAATTGACGATCGCCCCCGGCAACAAACTACTCGCCCACATTAAACCCGGTTGTTTGCTGCGGTATCGATCGGCCTGTCCTCGTTCTAGGATATAGAGATTAGTGACGGGCGTATCTTCTATTACCACTCGAAATCCAGGGGGAAAAGTTGTCATCTCCATTTCACCCGCGATCGCCTGTAAAATCTCGCGGGATAATATGCCTAATTCGGTACTCTGTTCGAGCCAGTTAACTAATGTTTTGGTAGACATCGCTTAGCGTCGGCGAAAGCCGAATCGTGGTGGTTGGTGTAGGATATATATTTTTGTGCTACATCAATATTAACTGCTGGGAACGACTAGCATTTTGAGTTTGAGTGCGGTGTTCATTTTCTGTCTTCAGCATAGCCGATCGACACTCCCCGCTCTAATATATTTTTTCTGCACGTCCTCCTGCAATCTGCACATTAAAAGTGATTCCCGATCGCCGAGGCTGCCATCCGAGTCGCACCGCTTGCCGTATCCATTGTGCTGTATCAGAGGGTGTTACTGATTTCACTTCTGGAGTCAAACCTTGAGGATGAGGTCGATCGGTGAGGATAACTAACACCGAGCCCGGTTCTTCAGCGTGTTCGACAGCAACATGAAGATTTCCGCAAGCGTAGCATGATTGTGTATAAGTAGCTTGTCTTCGGATTAGCCAGATGAAAGGCTGCCCATCAACAATTATTTTTCTGGTTCCTTTTTTCGGTATTGACATAGTTTGCTTAAACTCGTTAGCGTAAAGGTAAAAATCGCACTTGCCCTTCCCATTCTCCTTCCAGACTGCACTCAGCTATTAGCAAAATTTCCTCGATCGCCAAACCTACGGAAACACGGCGGCTGACTTAAAATAACCCAGGCATTGCAAGACCTGCTTGCATTCGTTCGTAGGCAAAGTTTGTCATAGTTGCTACATCGTGAGTTAGTACCGCGGGCCCTTGCAGCGCTGTCCATTCTAAGACAGTTGAGTCGTCTGCTTCGATCGACCCCATATCTTGAACGCGGACAATATCAACGTCGGGATTCCGCCGCAGAATACCTCGGACAATCTGATTGTTAAAGTTCTAGTCTGCCAAGAATCGCAGCATATAAAACTACCCTTTTTGGTTGCGTCTTGCTAATAGGCGATCGCGTATTCCAACTGGGTTAAAACGCCTTTCTGCTTCCTGCTGAAGTTCTGCGGCAAGACGTTGACTTTCCATCAGATAAGCGTTAACTTCGGATTGGTGTCGCAAGTAGTAGCCGATCGCAAAATAAATATCGGAAAGTTGAATAGACGGGTACTGTTCCCTGATTTATTCTGCTGTGCATCCTTCAAGAAAAGCTGTAATGAGTGTATCTAGGGTGACGCGGGTTCTGCTAACGCGAATCACACCGTTTGCATCAGCCACCAGCGGAATTGGTTCAGCGGTAGGAACAAGTAGCATTTTCAGATTGATGGCAGTGTTAGTTTTCTCTCTTTAGCATAGCAGTTTGCTAAAGTCGATCGCCTTTACAATCAGGATCGGTTCTGGGTTGTGAATTTAGCTTGGCTGTGAGAGAATATCTATCGGGAGCATCCCAATTTGGTAAAAAGCGTTTTTTTACGAGCGCTCACGTCGTCCATAGCGAACGGCATAAGTCGCGAGCGAGACGCTCGCACTCTATATCATCCAAATATATTATTCTGATGCAACCGTCCACGATCTGAAAGCAAAAATGGGATGCTCCCTATCTATCAAAAATATGTATTTATGAAATTCAAAATTTTGACGGGACTCCTGACAGGGTTAGTTGTTTCTGCCAGCACAACAGCGCTCTTTTGTCAACCCAGCCGTGCGGGAAATCATAGCTTTTTGTGCAACGGTACTCTCAAATATATTAGCACTGGGATTCTGAACGGAGAACCAGTTTTCAATCAGGGGATTCCGATTAATACCAGTTTGAGATTATTAGCATCAGCTCAAGTGGATGTAGGGGTAAAGATTCCCAGTGCGTCTGCGGCGGCTGAACTTAAAGCTGAGGATTTCTTTATTCAGGGTGAGGAAAAATATGAAAAAGGAGATTATCAGGGTGCTGTAGCAGCTTACGATCGAGCAATTGCGCTTAATCCTAATTATGCCGAAGCCTACAACGGCAGGGGACTTGCCCGCTATCGTTTAGGAGACCATAAGGGTGCTGTAGCCGATTACAACGAAGCTGTGCGAATTAATCCTAAATATGCCGAAGCCTACACCAACCGGGGGAATGCCCGCGATGACTCAGGAGACAGCCAGGGTGCACTCGCCGATTACAGCGAAGCTTTGCGAATTGATCCCGACTCTGCCTCTACCTACTACAACCGGGGAGTTACCCGCTCTAGATTAGGAGACAACAAGGGTGCTGTAGCCGATTACAGCGAAGCTGTGCGAATTGAGCCAAACTATGCCTCTGCATACAACAACCGGGGAATTGTGCGCTCTGAATTAGGAGACAACAAGGGTGCTCTAGCCGATTTCAACGAAGCTTTGCGAATTAATCCTAACGATGCCGGGACTTACTTAAACCGGGGAAATATCCGCTCTAGATTAGGAGACAGGAAGGGTGCTGTAGCCGATTACAACGAAGCTGTGCGAATTAATCCTAACTTTGCTCTTGCTTACTACAACCGGGGGAATATCCGTTATGTTTCAGGAGACAACCAGGGTGCTGTAGCCGATTACAACGAAGCTGTGCGAATCAATCCTAAGTACGCCGAAGCCTACATCAACCGGGGGAATGCCCGCGATGACTTAGGAGACAGCCAGGGTGCACTCGCCGATTACAGCGAAGCTTTGCGAATTAATCCTAACTTGGCCTTTGCCTACTTAAACCGGGGCGTTACTCGCTTTCGTTTAGGAGACAGCCAGGGTGCACTCGCCGATTACAGCGAAGCTTTGCGAATCAATCCTAAGTATGCCGGTGCCTACTTAAGGCGGGGAATTGCCCGCGCTGAATTAGGAGAAAAGCCCGGGGCGATGCAAGACTTTCAGAAAGCAGCAGACTTATTTCAGCAACAAGGTGATAAAGATAACTATGAAAGAGCTATGAACAATCTGAGGAAACTTCAATAAACTGCAAAAACTCCCCAAACGTCGAGCGTTCGAGTTGGGAATATCTCGATTTTGTAGGCTATTTTTATCAAAAAATGAAAAGTACGATCGCCCCAAGCTTCTCAAAGGCGCGATCGTACAAAATTATACAGCTACTTCGACTTTCACCTCATCTTCGATCGCGATTTTCTCCTGTAAAAATAGTGCGACTTGCTCCTCAATTTCCCGTCTCACAATATCACGATACTCCACAAAGTGTTCGATTTGCGCGCATACCGCCAGATAACTGCTTACCCCACCGGGATTGTACCGGCACATATTCCACAGATTGCGCCAAAACTGCCAGCGGGTTTGGCGGATGAAACCCTGCCGCCAACAGATAGTCAAAAAGGCACGAATCACGATCCAATCGATCGGTTTCTTTGCCCTTTTCCCTTTTTTCGGATAAGTCGCTTCGCCCAGAATTCGGTAGTGTCGGTAAGCGCGATCGAGAAATTTTTCTGGATCGTACAATTCGTTAAATGCCTCGACAAATTCGCGGGCAATTTCTTCTAGCGGGCGAGTCGGGACAAAGTTCATCAACGTAGTTTGGTTGATATTGGCAGATTTACTGCGAAGCCGCCCTTCCTTTGCCAGTCGGTGCCAGAGTGCTGTATCCGGCAAGGCTTGCAGCATACTGAACAGTGCAGTGGGAATTGAAGTTTGCTCGACAAACTTGACAATTCTCGCCCCTGCACCTGTTTTCTCGCCATCAAAGCCGATGATGAAACCTGCCATGACTCGCAAGCCCGATCGCGTAATTGTTTGTACGGCATCGCTGAGAGAATCGCGCGTATTTTGGTGTTTTTGAGTCAGCTTTAAACTCTCTTCATCAGGTGTTTCAATTCCCAGAAATACAGCACCAAAATTGCATTGCACCATCATATCCATTAATTCTAGATCCTGTGCTATATCGACGGATGCTTCTGTCGCAAAGGAGAAGGGATATTGATGCTCTACCATCCAGGGTTTTAGTTGTTTTAAAAACAGTTTTACATTGCGTTTATTGCCGATGAAATTATCATCAACCATAAAAATGCTGCGCCGCCAGCCTAACTCGTAAAGGCGATTAAGTTCGTTAAGTAATTGTTCCGGCGCTTTGGTGCGGGGCTTGCGGCCGTAGAGAACAATTATGTCACAAAATTCGCACTGAAAAGGACATCCCCGCGAAAATTGTACCGACATTTCGGCATAAGCATCAAATTGCAGCAGGTCAAATCGAGGGATTGGGGTAGTGGTAACATCTGGCCTTTCGCCGTTGGCGCGGAATATGCCAGATTTTTCACCTTTGGCGATCGCCTCGACAAACAGTGGTAAAGTAATTTCACCCTCATCCAGAATCAAATAATCTGTGCCAACATCTGTCACTTCGTTGGGTAAAGCGGTAGGATAGGGGCCGCCCACAGCGACTTGTTTACCCCGCCGTTTCGCTTCCCGAATCTGATCTAATAAATCTTCCTTTTGGACGATCATCGCCGAAAGAATCACCAATTCTGCCCAATCCCAGTCAGCCTCTGTCACTGAACTCACGTTGCGATCGACTAACTTAAATTCCCATGTTTGAGGTAAAATAGCTGCTACAGTTACCAATCCTAGCGGCGGTAGCATGGCTTTGCGATCGAGTAATGCTAGGGTTTTCTCAAACGACCAAAAGCTTTTCGGAAATAGGGGATAGAGGAGTAAAACGTTCATAAAACAAACTCAAAGATAGAACATCCCCTCGTGAGGTCGAATATTAGGATTTAAGATTACCCTAAAACATTGATATTTTAACACTTTTATGCAGCCGATGGCGATCGTTTATATTATGCCCTGCCCTATTCATCGTTGGAGTTATGCAAAATAATTTCATAATGTTCTACCGTTGGGAATGGGTCATAGAAATGATGCAGTAGAGAACGCCACTCTTGGTACTGCGGTGATTGTCGAAAACCCACTGTGTGGTCTTCTAATTTCTGCCAGCGTACAAGCAGAATATATCGATTCGCAGTTTCTAAGCAACGTTGTAGTTCATGGGAAATATATCCTGGCATAGATGAAATAATAGTTGATGCTATTTTGAAAGCAGTTTCAAACTCAGTAACTAAACCCGGTTTAACATCAATAATCGCAACTTCTAGTATCACAGGCTTTATTCCAGATTTTAGGAAATTATAATTATTTTAAAATATCAATAATCGTTACTATGATAGCTAATAAATTAGCTAACCAAAGAGTGTTTGACAAAAAATAATTGAGAGGGAAAAATCGGCGATCGCTTGACTGATGTAACTCGGCATACATCCTCCACGGCTAGCTGCGATTTGAGTTCAAAACTAACAGCTTGTTAGCTCTCAATCGGGTTTTTATGGACGGGCAAGATGCCCGTCCCACAAGAAACTTCAGTCTTGGTGGAACAGGCAAGATGCCTGTTGTGATTGTGTGGAACAGGTATCTTGCCTGTTCTTGTCATAAAAAAACCTACTGATTTACCAATGCGCCACCTGCGATCGCAGTCCAAATCGCTACCCCAAATGCCAGCCTGTACCACACAAAAATCCACGTATTGTGAGTTTGCAGAAACTTGAGCAGCCACGCGATCGAAATATAGGAAAATACAAACGCTGAAATTGTTCCCACTATCAAAGCTACAACTGCACCTTCACCCAATCCTTCACCCAAAGCACTTTTCAATTCCACTAAACCAGCCAGAGTAATTGCGGGAATTCCTAACAAGAAAGAAAACCGCGCCGCTGCTGCTCTTTCTAATCCCATGAATAATCCTGCTGTTAGCGTAGAACCCGATCGCGAAACACCGGGAATTATTGCCATTGCTTGAGCTAATCCCATTAAAATACCATCTTTGACCTCTAATTTTTCGTAATCGCGGTGACGCTTGCCAGTTTTTTCGGCGATTGCTAACAGCAGCGACATGACGATGGAAGCAGTGGCGATCGCACCCAAACTTCTCAGCGGCGACTTGTCAAAATCTGGAACCAATATCTTGATTAGCAGCCCAAAAAAGATAATCGGTATTGTTCCCAAACCAATCCCCTGGGCCATCCGAAACTCTTGGGAATCGTAGTCAGAGCTGGCAATCGCTTTAAATGCACCAATAGCTATAGTTGTCAAGTCTTTCCAGAAATACCAAAGCACTGCCACAATGCTGCCCAACTGAATTACAGCAGTATAAGCAACACCCGGATCTGCCCAGCCTAATGCAAGCGGCACGACTTTCAAATGAGCGCTGCTGCTGATCGGCAAAAATTCTGTTAATCCTTGGACAATGCCTAAAATAATCGCCTGTAAGATATTAATTTTAGCGGGCCCGGAAACATCAGCAGCGGGTGTTTGGGCGAGGAGTAGGTCAAGAAAAGCAGTCATTTTTTGTCAGTTCCCAGTTGTCAGTTCCCAGTTGTCAGTTCTTAGCTGTCACTCAACAGTTATCAGTTAATCTCAAATCCGGTGGATAGTACGGGATATTTGTAGGGACACGGCGCTGTGTCCAAGGCGTGTCAACTTCAGCCTGAAACCCCTGATAAATATCGTTTTTACCTGAGTCTAGATCCCCCTAAATCCCCCTTATTAAGGGGGACTTTGAGCAGACTCTTGTCCCCCCCCTTATTAAGGGGGGCTAGGGGGGATCGAGAGCCTAATCGTCAGACAGCAGATCGGTACTACGTTTGACGTTAAGTTGTTGTCACCAATGGACACGGCGTCGTGTCCCTACCCATAGTCCATTCATTTAACCAGATTCGCTCTGAATCCTACTGCCGATCGCAACTAAAAACAAATTAAAATAGTTGGCCAAAAACCAATTTAACCTACTCACCAGCAAATGCTGGCATTTGCTGATAAGCTTAATAATGTTTTGCACGCTTTTTCGCCACTTTACAGCAACTGCCAACAACCTATGATATTTTCCGATTACCAAAATTTAATTTTTATGGCTGCTTCTGGCAAACGCTGGCTGCGGCGAATCTTGTCTGCTAGTCTTTTAACTGTGACGATCGCACTTAGCTTCATACTGCTGACCGGCACAGCCCCCGCATTCGCAACTCTCACGGACGATCGCTTCGACGGTACAATCTTTGCCCTCTACGCCGGCAACGGTTCCCTAGTTCCTCCTAAAGTCAAACTCACAGATTCTTTTCAACGCAAGAAACCGGCTTTGCTGGTGTTTTATACAGATGATAGCAGCGACTGCAAGCAATTCGCGATCGTTGTTTCTCAACTTCAGGAATTTTACGGCCGCGAAGCCGATTTTATACCTGTATCCATCGATTCCCTGCCTCCCCAACCCTCACCGGAACTCACCAATCCGGGTCATTATTACGAAGGTTTTGTACCTCAAACCGTACTTCTAGACCAATCTGGAAAAGTAGTTTTTAATGCTAAAGGACAAGTGGCATTTGAAAAGGTAGATGATGTTTTTCGGAAAGTATTTGACTTGCTACCTAGAGAAAAATCCATCCCGCTGAAACGCCGCGTCGTGAACGAACTTAATATCGAATTGTCGAAGTAGTCAGTAGTCGGTAGTCAGTAGTCAATAGTCAATAGTAATTGGTTAGTTATTGGTTGTTAGTTGTTGTTAACAATAACAACTAATTACCAATGAGATCGAGTTCGACGGATCTGTTACGATCTAATGCAAGGTCTTGTAGGGGCGGGCTCGCCAGTATTCTCGCTCTCCAAGCCAACAAATTCATAAACCCGCCCTCCCACACTAATCGATCGGATACGATAACAATGAAGTCAGGAATCAAAATCTTATTAATGCTAGTTTTGACTGTATTTTTAGTTTTAGAAACAGCAGAAATCGGACGATCGATAATTAGCGCTTTTGGTGACAGCAGTTCCCACAGGCCTTTAGCTTTAAATCAATATACAGGTGTCGCTTATCTCGAACCAGTTCAGTGTACTGGTTCCCTGCTAACAGGAGGATTGTACATTCTCACGGCGGCCCACTGTCTGAATGAAGGGGGAGTCAAGGTTCCTCCAGAAACGGCAGTCAAAGCAACTTTTACATGGCCCAGGGGTGAAGTCAGCATCCCCGTTAGCAAGTATTACATCCATCCTGGTTGGACTGGTTACGAATCGGAAGTTGGCAACGATATTGCTATTTTGAAGCTGAAAAAAGCGGCGCCGCGAAGTATCGAACAGTACGAGATAAATAGAAATAAAAATGAAATCGGTAAAGTATTTACAAAGGTGGGATACGGATATATCGGTGTAGGTGCGGAGGGACAGGATGAAAATTCTAATTCTGAAGCGAAAAGATATAGCGGTCAGAACCGCTACGATGCGTTAATTGATGTTTTGAAAAATGCTACAGAATCAGATATGTCAGAATTGGTTTTCGGAAGTCAATTAATCTTTGATTTTGATGATGGTACTGCGGAACACGATACTTTTGGGAGGCATTTTTCGAGGTTTGCCGATCGGGGTTTGGGGAAAAATGAGATAGCTACGGCTAGCGGAGATTCGGGCGGGCCTTCGTTTGTTGACGGGAAGATTGCGGGGATTAGTTCTTGGGGTTATAGCGATCGGGGATTTTTCAAAACAAACATCGCCGATGTTGATAATGTGGATGATAACGGCAGTTTTGGGGAAATTTCCGGCGACACGCGGGTATCGTTTTATACTGCTTGGATCGATCGGGTGACAAAAAATCCCTGATAGTGGTTTAGGTTAATTGCGGCATTGTCGCTAAAATCAGGTTTTTTGTGATGCAAATAGTTTCAATCCCTAATAGGGTTTTAGTTTAATTGCGGTCAGAATCGGTATCGCCGTGCGTGTTGCTCTGCGTTTCAATCCCTAATAGGGTTTTAGTTTAATTGCGGCTTCGGATATTGATTAAAGCCGATCGCAAAGATGCGGAACTCGTTTCAATCCCTAATAGGGTTTTAGTTTAATTGCGGCAGTTTATGCGGGAGCAAGTGCTTCGGAAACTTCGTTTCAATCCCTAATAGGGTTTTAGTTTAATTGCGGCCGAGTACTCCCCCAATGGGGTCATAATCTGCAATTCCCGACGTGCGTTTCAATCCCTAATAGGGTTTTAGTTTAATTGCGGCAGGAAATCGGCTGGCAGCTCAACGTGCTCCCAGCGGGCGTTTCAATCCCTAATAGGGTTTTAGTTTAATTGCGGCCCTTAACTAAATAATAAGAAGCAGCTTGAAGAGTGTTTCAATCCCTAATAGGGTTTTAGTTTAATTGCGGCAAAAAGTTCCAGCACTTGCAACTTTCGGTCTCCGGCGAGTTTCAATCCCTAATAGGGTTTTAGTTTAATTGCGGCCCGATCGAGTCCAAATTCGGCCGCATCGTTTATTCCAAGTTTCAATCCCTAATAGGGGTTTAGTTTAATTGCGGCGTAACTGAAGCTTCTGCGGTGTCGGGGAAGATTCCCGCGGTTTCAATCCCTAATAGGGGTTTAGTTTAATTGCGGCACAGAACCGGAACCCCAGGCTGCTGCATCAGCCGCTCCGCCAGGTTTCAATCCCTAATAGGGGTTTAGTTTAATTGCGGCCGGAGCTCGTGAACTTGCGGTGGCAGCAGATTAATTTGAAGTTTCAATCCCTAATAGGGGTTTAGTTTAATTGCGGCTGACGCCCTGGTGATGTGCGAGCTTTACCGCCGCGTTTCAATCCCTAATAGGGGTTTAGTTTAATTGCGGCGCAAAAGCAGGGTGCTGAAAAATTAGAAGATTCAGTTTCAATCCCTAATAGGGTTTTAGTTTAATTGCGGCCGAGTACTCCCCCAATGGGGTCATAATCTGCAATTCCCGACGTGCGTTTCAATCCCTAATAGGGTTTTAGTTTAATTGCGGCAGGAAATCGGCTGGCAGCTCAACGTGCTCCCAGCGGGCGTTTCAATCCCTAATAGGGTTTTAGTTTAATTGCGGCCCTTAACTAAATAATAAGAAGCAGCTTGAAGAGTGTTTCAATCCCTAATAGGGTTTTAGTTTAATTGCGGCAAAAAGTTCCAGCACTTGCAACTTTCGGTCTCCGGCGAGTTTCAATCCCTAATAGGGTTTTAGTTTAATTGCGGCCCGATCGAGTCCAAATTCGGCCGCATCGTTTATTCCAAGTTTCAATCCCTAATAGGGGTTTAGTTTAATTGCGGCGTAACTGAAGCTTCTGCGGTGTCGGGGAAGATTCCCGCGGTTTCAATCCCTAATAGGGGTTTAGTTTAATTGCGGCACAGAACCGGAACCCCAGGCTGCTGCATCAGCCGCTCCGCCAGGTTTCAATCCCTAATAGGGGTTTAGTTTAATTGCGGCCGGAGCTCGTGAACTTGCGGTGGCAGCAGATTAATTTGAAGTTTCAATCCCTAATAGGGGTTTAGTTTAATTGCGGCTGACGCCCTGGTGATGTGCGAGCTTTACCGCCGCGTTTCAATCCCTAATAGGGGTTTAGTTTAATTGCGGCGCAAAAGCAGGGTGCTGAAAAATTAGAAGATTCAGTTTCAATCCCTAATAGGGGTTTAGTTTAATTGCGGCGCAACTTAAAACTTTGCTGTTGGGTAAACGGGATAAGCATGTTTCAATCCCTAATAGGGGTTTAGTTTAATTGCGGCAAGAAAGTACAAAATGTAAACGTCTCACTGTTGCCAGTTTCAATCCCTAATAGGGGTTTAGTTTAATTGCGGCCCTAGTTTGTTTTTGGATGGAGAAAAGGCGGAAGTTTCAATCCCTAATAGGGGTTTAGTTTAATTGCGGCTTTTTGTCTTTTCGCTGGTTTGAGGTTGCCTCAGTTGGTCGGTTTCAATCCCTAATAGGGGTTTAGTTTAATTGCGGCCTGTGTGGGATATTGAGTCTCAAGAAATGCTTCGCAGGTTTCAATCCCTAATAGGGGTTTAGTTTAATTGCGGCGTTCCGAGGAATGATAGGGGTATCAATATTTTCTCAGGTTTCAATCCCTAATAGGGGTTTAGTTTAATTGCGGCCAAATGGCTGAAACCTTTACCCAGTATACATTCTTGCGAAAGTTTCAATCCCTAATAGGGGTTTAGTTTAATTGCGGCATGAAATTGGCGAGCGATCGCCCGAGCGATTCCCCGGCGTTTCAATCCCTAATAGGGGTTTAGTTTAATTGCGGCTCAGGACTAAATCAGAAGTGCTGGCAGAATTGGGAATTTGCGAGTTTCAATCCCTAATAGGGGTTTAGTTTAATTGCGGCCATAGGTAGATTGCAAGTAATAGTCGTGTCGTAAATGTTTCAATCCCTAATAGGGGTTTAGTTTAATTGCGGCTTTATTGGTATCACCATCACTAAAATCATCAACTTGGGTTTCAATCCCTAATAGGGGTTTAGTTTAATTGCGGCTACGGGGGGTATAGGGGAGATTGTTGATTACTCAGTTTCAATCCCTAATAGGGGTTTAGTTTAATTGCGGCTCGCATAATCCGCCTCAACATTCTATGAATTACGTAGCAGTTTCAATCCCTAATAGGGGTTTAGTTTAATTGCGGCATTGATTCAAATCGATTTACGGTAAAAGTGAAAAGTTTCAATCCCTAATAGGGGTTTAGTTTAATTGCGGCGCTATCCTGTCAGCCCTGCACTAGCGACCGATCGCATGTTTCAATCCCTAATAGGGGTTTAGTTTAATTGCGGCTTTTGTTGATTAAAGCAAAAAACTTGTAAAACATGTTTCAATCCCTAATAGGGGTTTAGTTTAATTGCGGCCTGCTGGTGTTGGTGCTTCGGTTGGTAAAGCCGCCGAGTTTCAATCCCTAATAGGGGTTTAGTTTAATTGCGGCGCTTTCGTCAGCGCTCCGATGTTCGGCGGCAAGCTGTTTCAATCCCTAATAGGGGTTTAGTTTAATTGCGGCGTAATTACCGGGAAAGTATGAAGTTTAGCAACATTTAGTTTCAATCCCTAATAGGGGTTTAGTTTAATTGCGGCACAACGCTAGACAGTAACACTAGCAAAACGAATAGTTTCAATCCCTAATAGGGGTTTAGTTTAATTGCGGCTGAACCTTTTATTAGCATGGGCGAAACCACGATTGGTTTCAATCCCTAATAGGGGTTTAGTTTAATTGCGGCTATTGGGTCATAATCACAACCTAATGCCTTTTTCCAGTTTCAATCCCTAATAGGGGTTTAGTTTAATTGCGGCAAATTAGATTCCCAATGAACAATCAGTTGGATATTTGTTTCAATCCCTAATAGGGGTTTAGTTTAATTGCGGCTTATGCTGGAGAAACCCAGCAACCCCCGCGACTACTACTTCGTTTCAATCCCTAATAGGGGTTTAGTTTAATTGCGGCCTAAAATTGCATGAAAATGTGGATGAACCATTATTTCATCATCGTTTCAATCCCTAATAGGGGTTTAGTTTAATTGCGGCGTAAAAAGAAAAGGATATATGAAGCTACAAGCGAGGGCCGCGTTTCAATCCCTAATAGGGGTTTAGTTTAATTGCGGCTCATTGCAGGCTTTTTTTCGTTGGAGTTTAGAACTTCGTTTCAATCCCTAATAGGGGTTTAGTTTAATTGCGGCGGTATTGAGATTGCTCTTGAATTTTTGCAAAGGAGTTTCAATCCCTAATAGGGGTTTAGTTTAATTGCGGCAAGATGACGCGCTGGCTAATAACCGAGCGCATAACTGTTTCAATCCCTAATAGGGGTTTAGTTTAATTGCGGCTTAAAATCCTGCCAATGGCCTCAGTAATTACCCCCGATTTAGAGTTTCAATCCCTAATAGGGGTTTAGTTTAATTGCGGCAATCCTCAAAATCCGCTTTGCCTGTATTGATGCGCCGGGTTTCAATCCCTAATAGGGGTTTAGTTTAATTGCGGCAAGGTTCGTCAAAAAGTTCTAGATTTTCGATGTGTTTCAATCCCTAATAGGGGTTTAGTTTAATTGCGGCTCGGTAGCTGGCGACCAAAAACACCTGATTAATTTGTGTTTCAATCCCTAATAGGGGTTTAGTTTAATTGCGGCTCGGGCGGTTCACCCCCGCCGATGAGCATTTCGAGGTATGCGGAGTTTCAATCCCTAATAGGGGTTTAGTTTAATTGCGGCTGAATATCCAACTACTAAATTTCGGTGGGGTCGGCAAAATGTTTCAATCCCTAATAGGGGTTTAGTTTAATTGCGGCTCTACGCCAGCAATTTTAAATGTGGTCATAGGACGAGTTGTGGAGTTTCAATCCCTAATAGGGGTTTAGTTTAATTGCGGCCTGGGAAACTGAAGAAGATTAACTAAATGCTCAATACGTTTCAATCCCTAATAGGGGTTTAGTTTAATTGCGGCTTGAATCAGATCCATATTTGGCATCATTGAGAGATAAATATCGTTTCAATCCCTAATAGGGGTTTAGTTTAATTGCGGCCTGCTGCCGCTGCCTCGATCGCCGCTGGTGTGACTAACGCTATCGTTTCAATCCCTAATAGGGGTTTAGTTTAATTGCGGCAAGCTTTGGAGCTGGGTAGTCGGCGGTGTGCAATTTCTGGTTTCAATCCCTAATAGGGGTTTAGTTTAATTGCGGCAGCTTGCCGGCATCCCGGTATTGCCGATGACGGGCCGGAGTTTCAATCCCTAATAGGGGTTTAGTTTAATTGCGGCTTCATCTCGAATTCTTGTTGCCCACCGCCGAATATGTTTCAATCCCTAATAGGGGTTTAGTTTAATTGCGGCTTCTCCCACTTACAACCTGCAAGGCGGCGCGCCTGAAAATTTCATCGCAGGTTTCAATCCCTAATAGGGGTTTAGTTTAATTGCGGCTCAAGTGGCTAGATGGTGGCTTTACAAATACTAACGTCCCAGTCGTTTCAATCCCTAATAGGGGTTTAGTTTAATTGCGGCGCCCGCGTCCGGGTCGCCCGCAAATACTAAATTTGTTTCAATCCCTAATAGGGGTTTAGTTTAATTGCGGCAGGAGATAGCTCAGAGCCTCGGCATTCTTCCCGGCGGCAACAAGCGTTTCAATCCCTAATAGGGGTTTAGTTTAATTGCGGCGCACTGTCACCGTCACGTCGTCGGGATGCAAGTACGCCCGTTTCAATCCCTAATAGGGGTTTAGTTTAATTGCGGCCCATCTGGTTGATATAAGGAAGCAATTTCAAAGTATTGTTTCAATCCCTAATAGGGGTTTAGTTTAATTGCGGCTCTTCGTGGCTTTCCACATACGCCAGGTGGGAGCACTGCGTTTCAATCCCTAATAGGGGTTTAGTTTAATTGCGGCTTTATATAAACGGGGAAGTCCCGATCGCTTGCTGGGGTTTCAATCCCTAATAGGGGTTTAGTTTAATTGCGGCTAACTAGAGCGCAATGCTTTTCTAATTCTTCACCTCCATGTTTCAATCCCTAATAGGGGTTTAGTTTAATTGCGGCGATTTTTGGTTCCTTCACATCATCATGAAAATCGTTTCAATCCCTAATAGGGGTTTAGTTTAATTGCGGCCAGACGGCGCATACAATCCCATCTCATCCAATAAAATGTTTCAATCCCTAATAGGGGTTTAGTTTAATTGCGGCAAAAACTACTTGCTTGAAGAGCACACAAGGCATAAAGTTTCAATCCCTAATAGGGGTTTAGTTTAATTGCGGCGCGGGCTGCCCAAGGAGCTAAACCCGCTGCGAAAACTGCCAGTTTCAATCCCTAATAGGGGTTTAGTTTAATTGCGGCCCAAGTTATTTAAAGCTTTTGCTGGTGTTGATTTGACTAGTTTCAATCCCTAATAGGGGTTTAGTTTAATTGCGGCAAATCAACACCATCAATATGCTTGGAATACATTCTGTTTCAATCCCTAATAGGGGTTTAGTTTAATTGCGGCTAGAGAGTCTACCAGTTTTGTTAGAATGTATTCCAAGGTTTCAATCCCTAATAGGGGTTTAGTTTAATTGCGGCATTACTATCACTTTCAGAAATAGTAATTAAATTTCGTTTCAATCCCTAATAGGGGTTTAGTTTAATTGCGGCTTTTTATGGCGCTAACTATGTCCCAGGTTATTGTTTGACGTTTCAATCCCTAATAGGGGTTTAGTTTAATTGCGGCGCTTGTGGAAATTGAGCGCAATCTTATAAACGCTTTCAGTTTCAATCCCTAATAGGGGTTTAGTTTAATTGCGGCGCACCGGTGACATCCCAAACTGTTTTTTTGCCAAAAGTTTCAATCCCTAATAGGGGTTTAGTTTAATTGCGGCTCGATCAAGGCACTAATTACAGCCTGTGGGTCAAGTTTCAATCCCTAATAGGGGTTTAGTTTAATTGCGGCTTGGCATTTTGCCCGGTGATGACTAACCCTAAATTTTTGTGTGAGGTTTCAATCCCTAATAGGGGTTTAGTTTAATTGCGGCGTTGAATCTCCGAGTACAATCTCAGCGCTGTACTCACCAGTTTCAATCCCTAATAGGGGTTTAGTTTAATTGCGGCATCCGACAACAGAAAGGTTTGAAGCGTAAGGGACTGATGTTTCAATCCCTAATAGGGGTTTAGTTTAATTGCGGCTTCACCAAAATCTACGGGGTTCCAAGGCTCTAGCTGTTGTTTCAATCCCTAATAGGGGTTTAGTTTAATTGCGGCGCCACTTCTCAGCCCCAATGATTCAGCAGTGAATTGTTTCAATCCCTAATAGGGGTTTAGTTTAATTGCGGCAAAAATCATCATAATGCAATCACTGAAGAAATAATGAAGTTTCAATCCCTAATAGGGGTTTAGTTTAATTGCGGCTTCCCCTTCCGCCGCCGCCACCTCCGGGAGTTCGATCAACTCAAGCGTTTCAATCCCTAATAGGGGTTTAGTTTAATTGCGGCCTCGCCGATAAAATCTCGATAGTTTTCATAACTTATCTGTTTCAATCCCTAATAGGGGTTTAGTTTAATTGCGGCGTAAGAAACCGTATTGGTTTCCCCTGGATAGACAAGTTTCAATCCCTAATAGGGGTTTAGTTTAATTGCGGCCAGATTTTTAAAAAGGTTTCTTAGAAAACGTTCTTATAAGTTTCAATCCCTAATAGGGGTTTAGTTTAATTGCGGCATTAAAAAGAATGCTTTGCAAACATCATATTTGGGTTTCAATCCCTAATAGGGGTTTAGTTTAATTGCGGCAGAAGTCAAATTAGCGATCGCTAAATCTACAAAGTTTCAATCCCTAATAGGGGTTTAGTTTAATTGCGGCTTTTTCTTCTGAAATGACTCCTGATGGTATTCAATTTCAGTTTCAATCCCTAATAGGGGTTTAGTTTAATTGCGGCTTTGGGTGGTGTTGGATATATCTCTGTAAAACTTGTTGATGGTTTCAATCCCTAATAGGGGTTTAGTTTAATTGCGGCCAAATGGCTGAAAGGTATACAGGGAAAGGGCTAAAAGTTTCAATCCCTAATAGGGGTTTAGTTTAATTGCGGCCTTATGTTCAGTTAGCTCTTGCACACGAGGGTGTCAGTGAGTTTCAATCCCTAATAGGGGTTTAGTTTAATTGCGGCAAAAAGGCAGTCCAAATGAAAAGAAGGAATCCAAGTTTCAATCCCTAATAGGGGTTTAGTTTAATTGCGGCTTAAAACTGGCAAAGTATCCATAGTGTCGTCAACGTTTCAATCCCTAATAGGGGTTTAGTTTAATTGCGGCATTGAAGCCCAAAGTTTGCAACGCTCTTCTTACGTTTCAATCCCTAATAGGGGTTTAGTTTAATTGCGGCTTTTAGCTTGAGCAAAACTATTGTAAAGCTCTTTAAAAATGTTTCAATCCCTAATAGGGGTTTAGTTTAATTGCGGCTGCCATCTCCTGAAACTTTGGGTCAGGGAATTAAGTTTCAATCCCTAATAGGGGTTTAGTTTAATTGCGGCGGAATGAGTGGGGAGTTCCGATGCTTTATCATGCAAAGTTGTTTCAATCCCTAATAGGGGTTTAGTTTAATTGCGGCTCTTGACCATCCACACGCTGCTAGAATAGCTCGTTGGTTTCAATCCCTAATAGGGGTTTAGTTTAATTGCGGCGCAACAGTGCATTATGAGCTATTGTAATAAAGCTCCTCGTTTCAATCCCTAATAGGGGTTTAGTTTAATTGCGGCATTTTGATGATAAACCTGATGTGTCTAGTTTTAAAAGTTTCAATCCCTAATAGGGGTTTAGTTTAATTGCGGCGGGACAGGGTTAAGATTTTCTCCCCGGGACTCGAAGGTAAGTTTCAATCCCTAATAGGGGTTTAGTTTAATTGCGGCTTTCTATGTCGGCCTGGAAAAAGTGATCGCTCTCACAGTTTCAATCCCTAATAGGGGTTTAGTTTAATTGCGGCCTGATAGCGCAAACATCTTGAGTCGCAAAATCACTGCGTTTCAATCCCTAATAGGGGTTTAGTTTAATTGCGGCTGTGTGTCTACTGTGTGTCTACAGCCGATCGCCCTTCACGTTTCAATCCCTAATAGGGGTTTAGTTTAATTGCGGCGCGGCTTATAAAGATTTTTTAAATTATTAGCAACTGCAGTTTCAATCCCTAATAGGGGTTTAGTTTAATTGCGGCAAATATCAACATATCTCAACAACTCAGTTTTTATTCCCTGTTTCAATCCCTAATAGGGGTTTAGTTTAATTGCGGCACAGCGTTGGGGATTTCAGAATTTGAGATGTCTGTTTCAATCCCTAATAGGGGTTTAGTTTAATTGCGGCGCCAGCGAGATCCATCTGCAAATACTGCGATCGCTCTGTTTCAATCCCTAATAGGGGTTTAGTTTAATTGCGGCATCAAAATCAGCAGGTTTGGTAGTATATTTTAAAGTTTCTGTTTCAATCCCTAATAGGGGTTTAGTTTAATTGCGGCGTCCTACCGGACGGGTTGCGGCTATTTTTCCGATTTTCGTTTCAATCCCTAATAGGGGTTTAGTTTAATTGCGGCCCAAACTGCACGTGCTCCTCATCAGAAGAGCATTCGTTTCAATCCCTAATAGGGGTTTAGTTTAATTGCGGCAATATTCAAGATTTTGATTGGATATTTTTAACTTTGTTTCAATCCCTAATAGGGGTTTAGTTTAATTGCGGCATGATGCCGACGATATGAATGCTGATTTGTATAAGTTTCAATCCCTAATAGGGGTTTAGTTTAATTGCGGCGCTAGACAGTGTAAGACAACCTGTGTCACGCGGTTCGATGTAAGTTTCAATCCCTAATAGGGGTTTAGTTTAATTGCGGCTTGACTTTAACACTAATTGACTTGTTTAACCTATGCCACGTTTCAATCCCTAATAGGGGTTTAGTTTAATTGCGGCACCAAAAGGCGATCGCACCCTATCGCCTTTTTCTTAAATCAGTTTCAATCCCTAATAGGGGTTTAGTTTAATTGCGGCTAGCTTAGGTTTTGGTTCTCCACCGAAAGGCAAAGGTTTCAATCCCTAATAGGGGTTTAGTTTAATTGCGGCCAAGGTGACGACGGCGATATGGGGTCAAACTACGTTTCAATCCCTAATAGGGGTTTAGTTTAATTGCGGCGTATGCTATCACTTGCGATCAATTTTGCTATCACTCTGCTATGTTTCAATCCCTAATAGGGGTTTAGTTTAATTGCGGCGCAAGAGCGGAGCTGGAATAAAATGTGAAAAACGCCAGCCCAAGTTTCAATCCCTAATAGGGGTTTAGTTTAATTGCGGCCTAACCAACACCCGCACCACCGAGTTCTCATCGTAGTTGTTTCAATCCCTAATAGGGGTTTAGTTTAATTGCGGCTGATTTACCTTCTACCTGAGTTAAAAGATAAGAAACAGAAGTTTCAATCCCTAATAGGGGTTTAGTTTAATTGCGGCTCTTCAGGATTTTCGTCTAAAGTCTCTTGAATTTTGTTTCAATCCCTAATAGGGGTTTAGTTTAATTGCGGCCACCGTGTACGAGCCGCAATATTCTAGACTTGCTCGTTTCAATCCCTAATAGGGGTTTAGTTTAATTGCGGCCCAAACAGTGAGGGTCAAGATTAAAATTAGTAACCGTTTCAATCCCTAATAGGGGTTTAGTTTAATTGCGGCGCTGGAGCGGTTGCCTTTGCTGCTTAAAGAAGGCATCGTTTCAATCCCTAATAGGGGTTTAGTTTAATTGCGGCACGGTCAAGTCAACTAGGTTGCGATGGCGGTTGCGATGAGTTTCAATCCCTAATAGGGGTTTAGTTTAATTGCGGCGTGAACAGAATCACCCAAAAAAATAGCAGCTTCATCAAATAAAACACGTTTCAATCCCTAATAGGGGTTTAGTTTAATTGCGGCTATAGCTGTGTTTGCTATCACTTTGCAATCAGTTGCTATGTTTCAATCCCTAATAGGGGTTTAGTTTAATTGCGGCATGCTGTAGAGAAATCTGGTATGGCAGATAAGTCTAAGTTTCAATCCCTAATAGGGGTTTAGTTTAATTGCGGCCGCCCGTTCCAGAAGCCTTACTGTATTTGGTTTTCAAGGTTCAGTTCCGTGAATCTAAAACAAAAGTACCATTCCAGCCTTCGACTTGTCAATACCCAATTTTTCATCCTCACTCCAAAGCGTTATCCTGTAAAGCTTTCAGACTTTCCGTGAATCGTTTTTTCAGAGGAAGAGCCTCAAACTCTTGCTGCACGTGGGTTCCAGTCGAAAAATTTCATACCCCGATTTTTACAGCTACCCATTCACGGAAACTCGGCAAAAAATGTAGTTCGATCGCTCCGAGCAACCACAGACAGCAACAATTCTCTGAATAATTATAAGCTGTCGGGCAAAATAGATCAGAACCGTTTAACTTCAAACCATGACCAAAACCTTAATTCCCGTGATTCTCGCCGGCGGTAAAGGCGAACGCTTCTGGCCTCTCAGCCGCAAGCAGCGCCCCAAACAGTTTTTGAGTCTCGACGGTAGCGGCAAGAGTTTGCTGCAAGCTACAGCCGATCGACTATTAACATTAGGTAACGGTTGGGAGGATTTGTGGGTGGTAACGTCCGAAATGTTAGCGGCGGGAGTCCGCGAACAGTTACCGCTGCTACCTCCTGAGAATTTGCTGGCGGAACCGGAGGGCCGGGATACTGCGCCGGCGGTGGCTTGGACGGCGATCGAAACTGCGAAGCGTTACGGTGAAGATGCGGTTGTCGGGTTTTTCCCGGCGGATCACTGGATTGGGGAACCGGAGGAGTTTGTCAAGACTTTGGAGGCGGCGGCTGAGTTGGCGAGAAAGGAAAGTGCGATCGCCACTTTGGGAGTCAAGCCGAGTTATGCTTCTACCGGTTACGGCTACATCGAACAAGGCGAGGAAATCGGCAATTTTGGGGGTTTTCCAGCCTATCGGGTTGCTAGGTTTACGGAAAAGCCCGATCGTACAACTGCTGAAGAATTTGTAGCCAGCGGCAAGTTTAGTTGGAACGGCGGAATTTTTGTATTTCGAGTCGGAACTGTCTTGACAGAATTGCGAAATTATGTACCGGAAATGATGGCAGCTTTAGAAGCAAAAGGCGCGCAGGCTTACTCGGAATTACCCAAAATTAGCATCGATTACGCGCTGATGGAAAAGACGCAAAAAGCCTGTGTTTTGCCTGTAGGCTTTAGTTGGGACGATTTGGGTGATTGGAATGCGATCGCCCGTTTGCTGCAAGGAGACAAACCGAATGTGGAGTTAGCAAAACACGTCGGGATTGATACCAAGGGCGGCATCTTTTATGCAGCGGATGAGAATGAGGTCATCGTTACTATTGGTTTAGAAGATGTGGTAGTTGTCAGAGATGGGAATGTGACTTTGATTGTGAAAAAGGACAGGACGCAGGAGATTAAACAGGTGATTAAGGTGTTGGGAGAAGATGAGAAATTGAAGGATTTATTGTAAGGGCAGACACAAAACTAAAAAAACTGTTTCGTAGTCAGGACTTCAGTCATTTCTTACCCAATGGGGACGCAAGGACTTTAGTCCTTACTACGAACTTCTGGACTAGCCTACTTAAAAGCCCGCTTATTCACTAGAATCTACTTTCTTCTTGAAATGCTGAGCAAATTCACTTAATGAGTTATTTCGGGCGATCGTTTGATGGTTAATCTCTAATTTCTCTACAACTTTCTCTGAGTCATGCTCATAATATTGCTGCTTTTCTAAATCTCTATCTTTAAGTTTAGGATTTATCTTTTTGACAATATCTTTAGAAAACTTGACTAAATACTCCTTAGCATTTTTTCCTCCCGGTTCAGATTCTGTTATTAAGTGTGTTTCACCTTTTTGATATTTTTTAGCAAACTTTTCCCATTTTGGATCGCTTCTAGTTCCGAGATTTTTTGTAAAGTAGCAACAAATGCCAAGACAGTCAACTAACAACCAAGCTTCAAGTTCTTGACGTATGAGTATTAACAAAGCTTTACCTTGAGATTGTTCTACAACTTTCTTAATTCTGTTAATGAGAGAGTTAGGTTCTTGCAATCGTTTAGCTTCTGATTGTACGCCATCTGCATCAAGCAAAAATATTACTAATTCGCTGTTTTTAAGATAAATATCAACTGCGTTTTTTAAACCATCTCCTCCTTGTTTTCGGATTGCTTGATTGAAAGCTTCTTTAGAACTGTTCACAACAGTTATATTGGAGTCATAGTATTTAACAATCTTCAGAGCTATGCAGCAAACAGTTTTACTATCAAAATCTGACTCGGGAGTCCAGATCAGAATATTATTCATACTATTGTTCTAAAATTCCTTGTAATAGATGACTGTGATAAATGGCACTGCCCACTCCAAAGTCTCTCATCCATTCAGATAAATCATCCCGACTCTTTCCTAACTCATCTATGGGAAAAGCTTGCGTTCCAACGTCATCTCTTTTGCTTAGAAGCAGTACAGAAACATCTAAGTTTATTTCCTCCAGATTGAAACAATCAAGTAACTGGGAACTATGAGTTGTAATAATTACTTGCGTCTTTTTAGACAGTCTTTTTACTACAGATGCAACATTCTTTAGAAGTCCTGGATGAAGATTTCGTTCAGGCTCTTCAATACCAATTAGTGTAGGTAGGTTATCTTGATAAAGCAGCACATAATAAGCCATAATTCTGAGAGTGCCGTCAGACATATTGGACAAAGGAATCTCTAGACTATCTTTTTCCAAAACTTTAATTATTTTTTCTCCTTCTTCGCCTACTAATTTTAAGCTAATACCCATGCAATCATCAAGTTCTCGACTAACTAATTGAAACTTTTGTAGATCGTTCTCAGCCCAGTATTGCAAAACATCTTCAATTTCCCTACCTCTGCTGCCCAGACTGGGAATGTTTTCTTTTTCCATCAAAATCTTGTCGCCAATTACAAGCATAGGGCTGCCTCTCATCACTTCAGGATCTAAATCGTAGAAGTCCCAATTTCTAATAAATTCTGCTAATTTGGCTGTAAATGGTCTGTCTCCAAAATCACCGGCAGATTTTAATGCTAGATTGCCAGCTTTAGATTGATATATCTGAGGATTTTTTCCTTTTTCATCTCGCACGGTTCCCGCGCCATTTTTGACTTCTATTACTTTATGTCTACCTATCAAAAGTTGCTCGCGCGAATAGTATAATTTGCCTTCTTCTAGAGCCACTGATACAGTATATTCTGCGTTTTTTTTATATTCTTTGACACTAATAGAAAAAGTAATGTCTTCATTTTTGCCAAATTTTAATAATCTTTGCATGAACTCCGCAGGGGGGGGGGAACCCAGTTTAAGTATCAGACTAAGAATCGATAATGCCTGTAGAGAGTTAGACTTTCCGCTAGAGTTACATCCCACTAAAATCGTTAAATCTTTAAAATTTAACGTCAGATCCCCTAAGCTTCTAAAGTTTTTAATATTGGCTGATACAAGTTGAATACTCATAGGTAAATTTAATTTGTAGCACAGTAAGTTAATTAAGGGTGAATGTGAGGAAACCTCGATCGATACTTTTTGGTAACATACCATTCATAAAACTCTAGACCATAGAGTCCATAATACCATCAGGAGTAATAGCTTCATTCCGATCGCCCCCACATCCCAAAATTCGATCGCACCCTTTCCCCCAAGTTATTCCTCAAGACACTGGTCAGCTTGGTTAAGAGCGCTATCCTAGAGTTATATTGCCATTAAACCCGATCGACCCGGAGGCCCCTTGTTCAGCCTAGTTCAAAACACTTCTCGCAAAGGAGAAATTCTAGAGGTCGTCTTCCGCAACGGTTGGGACTACATGAAAAGCCTCCTGACCGGCCGCAAAACCGACGCACCCAGTCTCCCAACTCCAGCAGTTCTCCGCAACATCCTCGTCGAATTAGGCCCAGTTTTTGTCAAATTGGGGCAATTGCTGAGCACCCGTCCCGACCTTTTACCCGCCACCTACATCGAAACCCTCTCCACGCTGCAAGCGGAAGTACCGCCCGTACCGTGGTCGGAAGTAGAAGCAATCGTCCGCCAGGAACTCACACAATCTCTCGAAAATACATTCGCCAAATTTAACACTGAAGCCGTCGCCGCAGGTTCGATCGCCCAAACCCACAAAGCTACTTTAAAAGACGGCCGCGAAGTCGCCCTCAAAGTTCAGCGCCCCGGTATTGATATTGTCATCGAACAAGACATCGCCGTGCTCCGAGGTTTGGCAGAACTTGTCATGCTCACAGACTTCGGTCAACAATACGATATTGTCGCGTTAGCAGAAGAATTTGCGATCGCCCTGCGTGCAGAACTAGACTTCATCCAAGAAGCCAGCTACACAGACGAACTGCGCCGCAATTTATCTAAAAGTAAATGGTTTGACCCGACACAAGTTGTTTTGCCACAAATCAACTGGGAGTTGACTACAAAAAAACTCTTAGTAATGGAGTGGCTGAACGGAGTCCCGATTTTGTTAGGCGATTTGCAAGGAATTCGCCACAAAGGAGATGTAAATGCCGAACGCGAAGAAATTACAACGCTGCTTTGCCGCGTTTTCTTCCAGCAGTTGTACATCGACGGATTCTTTCACGCAGACCCGCATCCCGGCAATTTATTTTATCTCAAAGACGGCCGGATAGCCCTGCTAGACTGCGGCATGGTCGGCAGGTTAGACCCGCGCACTCAGCAGAATTTGACAGAAATGTTGCTGTCAATTGTCGATTTAGACGCTCAGCGCTGCGCTCAATTAACTTTGGAAATGGCAGAATTTGCTCAGCCTACAAGTTTAGTTAATCTAGAGAACGATTTAGCTCGAATGCTGCGGAAGTATTACAATGTGAGCTTGTCGCAAATGAACTTGTCGGAAATTTTTTATGAGGTGCTGGAAATCACCCGCAAAAATAAAATTCGGCTGCCCAGCAATCTCGGTTTGTATGCAAAAACTCTAGCTAATTTGGAGGGACTGGCGCGCTCTTTTAATCCCCGCTTTAATATTGTAGAGCAGGTGAAACCGCTGATGACCGATATGTTTCGGCGTCAGTTATTAGGAGATGACCCGGTGCAAGCTCTTCTGAGAACTGCCCTGGATCTGAAAAGCTTATCTTTGCAATCTCCGCGACAGGTGGAAGTGCTTTTAGACCGGGTTACTTCGGAAACTTTGAAGTGGAACTTGACACTAAAAGAACTCGATCCGCTGCGCCGCACTCTGGGGGATTCTGCGAACCGACTTTCTTTTAGTATTGTTGTGGGTTCGCTGATTGTGGGGGCGGCAATTATTTCTTCTAACGCACAAACTTCTCAGCTATCTTTTCTGAGCACTGGTTTGTTTGGGGCGGCTAGTTTTTTAGGTTTTTGGTTGATTATTAGCATTCTGCGATCGGGCCGTTTGCGGGGATAATGGTACCAGATCAGTATGTGTTGTGGAACAGGCATCTTGCCTGTTCTTGAGAATTGTGGAAGATGTAGAATATAGCCAAGTGCAAAAACCGCATAAAGGTAGGCTATGTCACAGCATGATGCTTCTCTCCCTAAGTCGGCAATTAGAGACAACCGCAACCGCGGCACTGTGGGCGATTTTTTGAAAGCCAAGGTTGAGGAAAACTCAACCTTGTCAATTGTTTCTGCTTACTTTACAATTTATGCTTTTGATGCTTTGAAGGAACAACTTCTAAGTATTAAAAGCTTGAAATTTCTGTTTGGCGAACCGCGCTTCATCAAGTCCCTTGACCCCAGTAAAACCGATAAAAAGGCGTTCCAAATTGAGGATGAGGGCTTGCAGCTACAGAATCGGTTGGAGCAAAAGCGGGTTGCGAAAGAATGTGCAGAATGGATTGAAAAAAAAGTACAGATACGGTCGGTAAAGCAATCTAATTTACTGCACGGCAAAATGTATCACATTGCTCATAAGGGAACTGAAAATGCTATTATGGGCAGTTCTAATTTTACCGTGCGGGGACTGGGATTAGGTACGAAATATAACAATATTGAACTCAATCTAGAAGTAGATAGTAAACGCGATACCCGCGACCTTAAAGCCTGGTTTGATGAACTCTGGAATGATGCCGAACTCATCGAAGATGTCAAACAAGATGTGCTGCTGTACCTAGAGCAACTTTACCAGAATAATTATCCTGAGTTTATCTACTACAAAACTCTGTTTCATATCTTCGAGACTTTTCTAGATGACCTAGAAAAAAGCGATATTCTCAGCGAACAGCTACACCTATTTGATACAGAAATCTGGAAATCTCTATTTGAATTTCAAAAAGACGGAGTTAAGGCAGCCATCAATAAAATTCGACGATATAACGGGTGTATTATTGCTGACAGCGTTGGGTTAGGTAAAACATTTGAAGCTCTAGCGGTGATTAAATATTTTGAACTTCGCAATCAAAAAGTTTTGGTTCTTTGTCCCAAAAAACTCCGCGAAAATTGGACTGTATATCTAGCACAGAACAATAGCGATCTCAATCCTTTGGTTAAAGACCGCTTTAACTATACAGTCTTATCTCACACCGACTTGAGCCGGGATTCCGGTAGGTCTGGGGACATTGATTTAGCAACGATTAAGTGGGGAAACTACGACTTGGTAGTTATTGACGAATCCCACAATTTCCGCAACAACATCAAGAGCAAACGGGACGAATCTGGCAATCTAATTAGAAAGAGCCGTTACGAAAGGTTGATGGATGATATTATCAAGAGCGGTGTCAAAACTCAGGTGTTACTCTTATCAGCAACTCCGGTTAACAATGATTTAAAGGATTTGCGGAATCAACTTTATTTTATCACAGAAGGTAGCGATGCTGCGTTTGGGGAATCGCTGGGAATTGCTAGTCTGCGGGATACACTGGCTGATGCTCAGGGGAAATTTACCAAGTGGGCCAAGAAAAGTAAGGAACGCAAAACTAGCGAACTGCTGGAAGAACTTAGTTCTGCTTTTTTCAAACTGCTTGACGAATTGACGATCGCACGATCTCGCAAGCACATTCAAAAATACTATAAAGATGCGATCGCCCAATTAGGCGGCTTTCCAGAACGGCTCAAACCCATCTCGGTATTTCCTGAGATTGACCTAAAGGGTGAGTTCATGTCCTACGAACAGCTTAACAGCGAAATTTCTAAATATCAACTCTCGCTATTCAACCCTTCAAAATATGTCCTGTCCCCATACCGATCGGTGTATGAAAATAAAGGAGTGCGAAATTTCAAACAGAGCGAACGCGAACGCTGTTTGATCGGCATGATGAAAGTCAATTTCCTTAAACGCTTAGAAAGTTCCATTCATTCGTTTGCGCTGACAATAGAGCGCACGATTAACAAAACTGAAGCTCTAGAGACAAAAATTAAAATTTTTCAGCAATTGCAGCAATCTCGCGACGCTAACCAGACAGTAACTTTCAGCGATTGGATGATTGAAGACTTGGACGATGAAGAGTTGCAAGATGCCATGCAAGTAGGTCAGAAGCTGATATTTCAAATGGCGCACCTCGATGTCGAAACCTGGTTAAAAGACCTGAAAAACGACAAGGAACAGCTTAAAAAAATTTACAATTATGCCCAAAGCATTTCTGTTGAACGGGATGCCAAGCTGGCTGAGCTAAAAGAACTGATTGCCGAGAAAGTTAGGAATCCTACAATTAACAAGCATGGCCAACCAAATCGCAAGGTTTTAGTCTTTACTGCTTTTGCAGATACGGCAGTCTATCTCTACGAAGGATTGCGGAAATGGGCTACAGTAGAATTGAAAATTAACCTAGCTTTGGTGACTGGGGGAGCGGCGGCAAATAAGACTACCTTTGGCAAAAACGAGTTCAATCATATCCTGACAAATTTTTCGCCTTTCGCCAAGAAACGCGCCCAAATTCCATCTATACAGCAAGACGGCGAGATTGATTTATTAATTGCCACAGATTGTATTTCCGAAGGCCAAAATTTACAAGATTGTGATTATCTGATTAACTACGACATACACTGGAACCCAGTCCGAATTATCCAGCGGTTCGGTAGGTGCGATCGCATTGGCAGCCCCAACCATACCGTACAATTAATTAATTTTTGGCCGACAGAGGACTTGGATCAGTACATCAATCTGAAAAATCGAGTAGAAGCACGGATGGCTTTAGCGGACATGGCTGGTACATTTGAAGATAACCTGCTGGAGGCAAAGGAAATTCAAGAACTGATTGAGAGTGATTTGAAATACCGCGACAAGCAGTTGCTGCGATTGAAAGACGAGGTGCTGGATCTCGAAGATTTCACGGAGAGTGTAGCCCTAACGGAATTCACTCTCGATGATTTCCGAATGGAACTAGCCAAATACATTGAGAGCAACCGCAAACTACTGCAAGATGCTCCTTTAGGACTCTATGCAGTAGTTCCAACTAACTCGGAGTACCCGATAATTGCTCCCGGCGTAATTTTTTGCCTCAAACAAAAAGGCGATTGTCTTGATAATAAAACCGTCAACCCGCTGCAACCATACTTTTTAGTTTACGTGCGCGAAAATAAGGAAGTGCGATTAACTTTTGCTCAACCCAAACAAATACTTGAAATATACCAGTTGCTGTGTGCGGGGTGTACTGTTCCCTATGAAGAGTTGTGCAACTTGTTCGATCGACAAACTAATAACGGATTTGATATGAGTTTGTATAACGATTTACTGAAGCGGGCAGTTGATTCAATTGCAGGTATTTACAAGAAGCGGAGCATCGGCCACCTGCTGTCTAGCCGCCGTGCAGTATTGGTTGAGCAAGCGCATCAGGTTAAATCAACAACTGATTTTGAACTGATTACCTGGCTGGTGATTAAATGAGCGTCAGCGAACAACAAGCCAAAGCATCTATTAATGAAGCTTTAAGTAGTTTTGCCAAGGGAAAACTAGCGGATAACGCCCGTAATTTGTTCTTTACTCTTGGCTACCGCAGTGATATAATTTATGCGCTCGAACCTAATAGTTCGGATAATTTTATTGCAAAATTTGATATTGATAAAAAGCTAACTCACCAAAAAGCTCTCTTAGAGGAATGGCTGTCGGTTGATTTCCTCTTCCAATTTACCGGGACAGAAATTGCAGATAATGACCAGCTTGTCGAATTTGATACTAGCAGTGGTGAGAGTGCCTTTTTTACTTCCTACTTGTTTTTCGCGATCGCACTGCGGAGGAGCGCGTACACTATCGAACAACTTGACGGGATTGTCCGCGAGATTAATAAAATTTTCCCGATGCCGGCGATCGTTCTTTTTCAGCATGGAGAAACTCTGACTTTCTCCATGATAAACCGCCGCCAACACAAACGCAATGAATCTAAAGATGTATTAGGAAAAGTCAAACATCTTAAAGATATCCCATTCGCCCGTCCGACAAACTCTCATTTAAAAATGCTCTTCGAGATTTTCTTGGCACAGTTGCATAAAAATCACGGTTTTAGCAACTTTGACGAATTTAATGAAGCTTTGCATGAAACTATTCCTGACAGCATCAAATTTAAAGAAGACCCTATACCCCCAGATTCGCTTCGCGTTTACCTGCAAGAAATCCGTCGATTTCCCATGCTCAAAGCTTACGAAGAGATTGAATTAGCTTTAAAAATTGCTGAGTTGTTGGAATTAGAAGAGGTGCGATCGCAATTGTCTCGCCAGCTAAATAGAATTCCGCAGGATGCAGAGTGGGCTGACGCTGCAAAAATCCCCTTGCCAGAATTGAACCTGCGCCTGCTGATTGGGCGAAAAGCTAAACATAAAATGGTAGAGTCTAATTTGCGGCTGGTAGTCTCAATCGCTGAAAAATATCAAAATCGAGGGGTGGATTTATTAGACTTGATTCAGGAGGGAAATCTGGGTTTAATCAGGGCTGTAGAAAAGTTTGATTGCAGGAAAGGCAACAGGCTTTCCACCTACGCGACTTGGGACATTCGTCAAAAAATTACGCGGGCAATTCACAACCATTCCCGCACCATCCGGCTACCAGATAAATTGTGGTCAACAATTTACGAGGTTAAGCAAACTACCAAACGGCTTTCTCAAGAATTTGGTCGCATTCCCAAGATGGAAGAAATCGCCGATTGTTTGGAAATGACAACGGCAAAATTGCGCTTGGTTATTCAATCGAATCGGCCGCTCATTTCCTTAGATACTCGAATGGGTGAGGATGAAAGTTCTACATTGGGAGAGTTGATTGAATTTGATGGGGAAACACCAGCAGAGCAAGTATCGAAAAGTTTGCTCCGCGAAGATTTGGAAAGCGTTTTAGATGATCTCAGCCCCCGAGAACGTGACGTGCTGCGACTGCATTACGGTTGGGATGACGGACGGGAGAAGACTCTAAAGGAAATCGGCAATATATTTAAAATTACTCGCGAGCGGATTCGGCAAATTGAGCATAAGGCTTTACAAAAGTTGCGCCAGCCCAAACGCAGAAACAGATTAAGAGAATATCTTGACTCGCCCTACAGCAATTGACAAAACTCAGACAAAAAAAACGAAAAAAAAGTAAGAGCTAATTACAAACATTTCCAAAGGGAAAAGTATCGCAAAAATTCCGATGCCGCAAGGAGCCAAAGCCCAAAAAGCCGCTGATATGCCCAAAACTTGCTTTGTAGCCCAGGGAAAGCATCAAGAAATCACAGAGAAAGATGTCCGCCAAATTATAAGCAACCTCGGTTTGAACATAGAATCTGTTAAACTCAAAAAATGAGGACAATATACCTGGATTGACGTTAATGCTGAGCCGATATTTGACCAAAATCGCTGTCCTGTACCTGCCTATGGTTCAGTCGCGAACGGCCATTAGTTAGAGGTAATTGGTCAAACCTGCCGCCAGACTTGTATAGCAGATCTCTGACTTAAGATAGGCGATCGCCCGCCGCAGCTAAGTCTAAGCTAGAAATTGTTCCATAAACCTAATTGAGGAAAAAAAGATGAGTAGCGGTCACGCCAGCCATAAAGGCTCTTCCACAAAACCCAATACCAACACTAACGGTCAAATTACATCCCCTGACGACCAACCCGCTGACCCCCTAAATCAAGAAACATCCGGTTATCCGTTCCATAACGAAGCAATGGAAAATCCTGTTGCCACCGCGCGGCCAGGCGTTGAGGCTGAATCTGGCGAAGAACAGCAATAGTTATATCGATTAAATTGTCATCGATATGCTATCTGCGACGCCGTTGATTAGAGGTTTGATAAAAATTAGGTTGATACTAATTACATCTTGCACTTCCAGAGTCCGCCAAGGAGTTAAATCTCTGGCGGACTATCAGCGCTGGTTCAGTAGTACCTCATATCAAATCCGTTGACATCGGAATTATGCCTCTCTCTCTTCTCTTTCTCTGTGTCCTCTGTGCCCTCTGTGGTTTAATCATTCCGATACAACCGGAATTGATATAACAGCTTCATAACAAAGGACTAAAGTCCTTACGACAAAACTATTTAACCTAAAACTCAAGTTAGGAATTATTGATAAATGAGCGGGATTAACCAAGTATTGGAAAAGGAAAAATTGCCAGAATTAGGATTAGTCTGCATTACAACATCCGATGCAGTTCGCTTTCGCACAGTCACGCGGAAGCGACTTTTACAGCTTTCGGAAACTGAACAAGAAAAAGTATTGCGCGAGCTTTATACAGACAACTTAAAGCGGCTTGACAAAGCGATCGACTTCTGTTCGGGTAATCAGATTAAGCTCTACCGCATGACTTCTGCACTATTCCCTTTTGCAGATACAGATTTGGGGGAAGCAGTGCTGCACTCCATGACTGACGAATTGCGGAATACGGGCGATCGCGCTATCTCTTTGGGCATCCGTTTGGTACTCCACCCCGATCAATTTGTCGTCCTCAGTTCCGACAAGCCTGATGTCGTTAAAAACAGCATTAAAATTCTGGCGACTCATGCTTTAATTATGGATAAGTTGGGACAACCCCGATCGCCCCAGGCACTGATGAACATTCACGGCGGTAAGGGCGATCGCACTTCGCAGCTCAAATCAGTCATCCGCGACTTGCCAGAATCCATTCGATCGCGCTTAACCTTTGAAAATGACGAATACGCTTACAGTTCCTCGGAAATTTTAGAAGTTTGTCTCGATACCGCAGTACCAATGGTTTTTGACGCCCACCACCACGTCATTCACGAACATTTAGAAACTTACGACGATCCCAGCGTTGCCGAAATGCTCGCAGCAGCCCGCACAACTTGGTCTGTTCCTGAATGGCAATTAGTACACATATCGAATGGAAAAGAATTTTTTGCCGATCCGCGCCACAGCGATTTAATTACAGAAATGCCTAATTGCTATTATCAGGCTCCTTGGATTGAAGTAGAAGCTAAATTCAAAGAATTAGCTATTGAAAAGTTGCGTGCCGAATGGTTGTCTGCGAATGTTCCACAATTTAGCACTGTCTCGTAGGGGGAAGTTTTACTAACAATAATTGCCTAAAACCAATCATCTCGAAAATTCACCGCCACCCAACGGTAAATCGCAAGAACAGGCAAGATGCCTGTTCCACAAAGAATGAATTTTCTTGTGGGGTGGGCGTCTCGCCCGCCCGGTTTATTGTGACAGTCCGAGAGGGTTTTTAACGGTAAATCTCAAGAACAGGCAAGATGCCTGTTCCACAAAAAATGAATTTTCTTGTGGATGTCCCGCCCGCTTTAGTCCGACAATCATACAGGGGTTTTTAACCCCTGTCTCATAGCTAAAGTCCCGTAAAAGAGGACTAAAATAGATAGATATAGAGCTCGTATTTCCAGTCGGTTTTAACCGACTTTAGCTATGAGGCAGGGGTTTAAACCCCTGCCGGACTGCCGGATTACCCGACTGTCCAACTGCCGGACTGGCGAGAAAACTGCCTTAATACCAACTATAAAATTATGTGCGGACGATACACTTTAAATACTTCAGCTAAAATCATCGCCGAATTCTTCAAACTTTCGGCAGTTCCCGACATCCAACCGCGATACAATATCGCCCCAACTCAATCAGTTGCCACAGTAAAAGTTGAGCCAGAAAAAATGCAGCGACAGTTTCAATTTATGCGCTGGGGTTTGATTCCAAGTTGGGCAAAAGACATGAAAATAGGCAGCCACACGATTAACGCGCGATCGGAAACTGTAGCCGAAAAACCAGCTTTTCGCAGTGCCATCAAACACAGGCGGTGTTTGATCGTCGCTGACGGCTTCTACGAATGGCTGCCGCAGGGCAAGAAAAAACAGCCTTATTATTTTCAAATGGCAAACAGCGAACCTTTTGCTTTTGCCGGTTTGTGGGAAAATTGGGAATCACCAGAAGGCGAAAACATTGTATCTTGCAGTATAATTACTACCGCTGCTAACTCCACAGTGCAGCCCGTGCACGATCGAATGCCGGTGATTCTCTCCGACAGCGATTGGCAACAGTGGCTAGATCCTTCTGTTAAAAATGCTCAGGAAGTTTTGCCGCTGTTAAAGCCGTATGCTTCCGAAGCCATGAAAGCAAAGGCCGTAAGTGCGATCGTCAACAGTCCAATCAAAGACAGTCCCGAGTGCATTCAAGCAATTGAATAAACCTATAATTAAGCACCGCCTGCTGTAAAACCAGGCAAATAAACTTGCTTTCACTATAATCATTGGAGGTGACAAAACCGAGATAGTGCGAGTTATAATCTAAGATAATTTTTGAGTTGTAGCTTTGGTTCTATCAGCCACAGTTTAACTCAGTTGTTATTTTCTCAAAGACTTTTCTTCATGTTAAAATCAGGGGCAAAAAAAATATGATCGGATACGTTACACTCGGTACTAACGATATTGAAAGTGCAGCCAAGTTTTATGATGCTTTGCTTGCTGAAATTGGGGCTCGACGATTCATGGAATTTGACGGATTTATCGCATGGAGCGTTTCTCCAGATCGACCAGCACTTGCTATTACAAAACCATTTGATGGTAACACAGCAACTGTTGGCAATGGAGTAATGATAGCTCTTCAAGTTGACAGTCCAGAAAAAGTCAACTTAGTTTATAACAAAGCGATCGAACTTGGGGCTAAGGATGAAGGAGCCGCAGGGCCGAGAGGCGTGTTGCCGGGGTTTTATGCGGGATATTTTCGGGATCTTGAGGGGAATAAGCTGAACGTGTTTTGTATGATTGGGCCAAACACTTAAGATTTTTATTTTTCGTGAGGCTCGCCGAAAACCAGCTATTTCCGATTGTTAGCTATTAGTTATCAATCCCTAAATAAGAGTTGATAACTAATAACTAATGACTAATAACTAATGACTAATGACTAATGACTAATGACTAAATTAACTCTCGTACATCCGCGCTTCAGCCGCCTCGGGATTTTCCTCGCAATACTCGTCAAAAGCCGTTTTCTCAAGCTTGATCGATCGCTGGTGAGAAGCCTCAGCCTGCATTTCCTCTACAATATCCCACGCTACCGCGCACTCTCTAGCAGTAGCGCCTTTCTCGGCACAGATAGTTCTGGCATCCGCGATCGCCTGTTCGATTTCTTCCTCAAATAAAATACTTTTCGGCTTTTCGACAAAATCGCTTTTTGTCAAGATATCGGTTACTGAAATAATGCCCAGCAGTTTGTCTTTAATCACCGGAGCTCGGCGGATTCGGGTATTGGCGAACAACCTCGCCACGTATTCCACGCCCAAGTCGGGATTCACCGTGATGCACGGTTTGGTCATAATCTCGAAGACGCGGACTTTCTGCGGGTCTACTCCGTAGGCTGTTACTTTGTAAACAATATCCGTTTCCGTGACAATGCCGTAGGCGTCTTGTTCGTGGCGGCGTTCCACAATTAACGCGCGCAAACACAGTTCGTTCATCATCGCCACTGCTTCAGCTACAGTTGCCGAACCGCGAATGGTAACAACTTCTGTGGTCATAATATCTTGGGCTTTCATCATCATTTTTTATTGCTTCCTGCTGATAAAGTCTAGTGCGTCCGGATTTTGGCCCGGAAATTTGATTTGCTATCATCTTGACACTTCAGGACTGAGACAACTGTTACGATAAATCAAGGATGGCGACTCTCCCCATCTCCCACTCCCCTCTTCTTTCACTCAATTTTCCAGTCCCCGACTCAAAGAAGCAAAAGTTAATACAAACTAACCAACTCCCAACGCTCTCGCAGATCCCCGCCTCTGTTGACACTCCCCAGCGTTCACGCACGGGGATTCTTTAATCTACGACATGACTTGCTCAGGCAGGATTTCTCCAACAAAAGTAGAGGTCTCATCTCCTAAAGAGTTCCTTGGCTCAAGACCAAAGGTTCCGGTATGCCCTACCGTACCCAATCCCCGACTTAGGATATTTCTAGCTGCATTTTCATCTCTATCTATCACACAACCACATTCACAAACGTGTGTTCGGGTGGATAGCGTTTTCTTCACAATTTCACCGCAACTAGAGCATTCTTGGCTTGTATATTGCGGATTAACCGCCACCGTCACCTTCTGAAATACTTTGCCAAAGTATTCAATCCAGATACGGAACTGATACCAAGAAGCATCGTTAATAGACTTAGCCAGACAATGATTTTTTACCATATTTTTAATTCTCAAATCTTCGTAAGCTATCAAGTCGTTTGACCGAACTACGCACCTTGCAAGTTTCACTGCATGGTCTTTACGTTGCCTACTTATTTTGAGGTGGCGCTTACCTAAAATCTGTCTAGCTTTGCCTCTATTTTTTGAACCTTTAACTTTTCTAGAGATCCGACGTTGACAACTTTTAAGAACTTTTTCACCTTGGCGGAGGAACTTAGGATTTTCAACCGTCATTCCATTAGAGTCGGTGTAGTATTCTCTCACCCCAACGTCTAACCCAATAGTATTGCCAGAGGGTTCTATATTTTCCTGTTTGTAAACATCAATGCAAAACTGAACGTATACACCATCTGCACGTTTCACCAATCTCACCCGTTTTATTTGATTAATTTGGTAGAATTGTAGATCCCGTGTTCCTTTCAGTTTTAATTTCCCTATCCCTTTTTTGTCTGTAAAAGTTATGGTTTTCCTGCGATCGCCAAGTTTCCATCCAGTCGTTTTGTAGTCAACAGAACGGCAGTCTTTCTGGAATTGTGGATATCCTTTTTTTCCAAAATTACCTTTTTTGCAGTTGTCATAGAATCGGGAGATAGAAGACCATGCTCGCTCGGCGCTGGCTTGTCTAGCCATTGAGTTAAGTTCCGAAGCAAAGGGAAATTCTTTTGCCAACACAGCACAGTATTTATTTAAGTCGTATTTATTCACTTTTTGGTTGTCCATCCATAGCCGAATACAGCTATTTCGGACAAATTGAGCGGTACGAATCGCTTCACTTACTGCGACAAATTGACTGGGTTTTCCGTAGGCTTTGAACTCAAAAACTAGCATGACTCTACCTCCGGTCTTATGCTACACTGTCTAGCATAGGATTTTTGATTGGTTCTCAAAACTTTACAAAAGCCGTCAAGCTGATGACGGGGTTTTAAACTCAATTTTCTGATAAGCTTGATGGCTGGTAGTGCAAAAAGCACAAGGCACGCAGGACTTAGTTGGGAGTATATAGTTCGTGGACAATGTAATCGGTTTAGAGATTATCGAAGTAGTTGAGCAGGCAGCAATCGCTTCCGCTCGCTTGATGGGCAAAGGCGAAAAAGATGAAGCCGACAGAGTGGCTGTAGAAGCCATGCGGGAGCGCATGAACAAAATTCATATGCGCGGTCGCATCGTGATCGGCGAAGGCGAACGCGATGACGCACCCATGCTTTACATCGGAGAAGAAGTAGGTATTTGTACCCGCGAGGATGCCAAAGATGTCTGCAACATAGATGAATTGATCGAAATTGACATCGCTGTTGACCCCTGCGAAGGTACTAACCTAGTTGCTTACGGTCAAAACGGTTCGATGGCAGTTTTGGCAATATCTGAAAAAGGTGGTTTGTTTGCTGCTCCCGATTTCTACATGAACAAATTGGCTGCTCCTGCGGCTGCTAGGAATCATGTAGATATTCGCAAAACGCCAACCCAAAACCTCCATATTATCTCTGATTGCCTCGGCCGCAGTATTGAAGATTTGGTGGTGGTCGTGATGGATCGCGATCGGCACAAAGGTTTAATTAATGAAATTCGGCAAGCGGGTGCAAGAGTTAGACTGATCAGCGACGGCGACGTTTCGGCAGCGATTTCTTGCGCGTTTTCTGGTTCCAACATCCACGCACTTATGGGTATTGGCGCTGCACCCGAAGGCGTGATTTCCGCAGCGGCAATGCGCTGCTTGGGCGGTCACTTCCAAGGGCAGTTAATTTACGATCCGGCTGTTGTCAAAACTGGTTTGATCGGTGAAAGCAAAGAGAGCAATATCGCCCGCCTGAAAGAGATGGGCATCACAGACCCGGACAAGATTTACAATGCTGAAGAGCTGGCATCTGGAGAAACAGTTCTGTTTGCAGCTTGCGGGATTACTCCCGGAACGCTGATGGATGGAGTTCGCTTCTTTGGCGGCGGCGCTCGCACTGAAAGTTTGGTAATTTCTTCTCAGTCGAAAACTGCTCGGTTTGTCGATACAATCCATATGTTTGACCAGCCGAAATCTCTGCAATTGAATTAGTGATTAGTTAGCGGTTAACAGTTAAATGTTAACAATTAAAAGTTAACGGTTAACAGTCGCCGGTGATTAGCAATTAGCGATAAACTAAGAACTAATAACAGGTGACTGTTAACAACTAAGAAAGAAATAGTGACAAATCACAGATATGAATATTGCAGTCGTAGGTCTCAGCCACAAAACAGCGCCGGTTGAAGTTCGCGAAAAACTGAGCATTCCAGAACAGAAAGTTGAAGCGGCGATCGCCCAATTGCGAGGCTACCCCCACATTCAAGAAGTTGCCATCCTCAGCACTTGCAACCGCTTAGAGATTTATATTGTTACCAGCGAGTCGGAGCCTGGTGTGCGAGAGGTGATCCAGTTCCTTTCGGAATGCAGTAAAGTTCCTTTGCAGTCTTTGCGCCCTCACCTGTTTATTTTGCTGCACGAAGATGCGGTGATGCACTTGATGCGAGTGGCTTCTGGCCTCGACAGTTTGGTGCTCGGAGAAGGACAAATTTTGGCTCAGGTAAAACAAACTCACAAACTCGCCCAGCAGTATAAAGGTGTCGGTAGAATTTTAGAGCGCTTGTTCAAGCAAGCTCTCACAGCAGGGAAGCGAGTTCGCACGGAAACTAGCATCGGTACCGGTGCGGTTTCGATCAGTTCGGCGGCGGCAGAATTGGCTCACATGAAGGGTCAGCATTTAGCAAGCAGCCGGATTGCTATTATCGGTGCTGGCAAAATGTCGCGGCTTTTGGTGCAGCATTTGCTCTCAAAAGGAGCTAGCCATATTTCGATCGTAAATCGATCGACCCGAGGTGCTGAGGAATTGGCGAGCCTCTTTAAAGATGCTCAATTGCACCTATATCCGCTCTCGGAAATGATGCAGGTAATTGCAGGTTCTGACTTGGTTTTTACCAGTACGGCCGCTACCGATCCGCTGTTAAATAAAGCTAAATTGGAAGCAGTTTTAGACCCGAACCGCCCTTTGATGTTGGTGGATATTTCTGTGCCGCGCAACGTCGATTCTGATGCGAAGGAACTTGCTAATGTAAAGTCGTTTAATGTGGACGACTTGAAAGCAGTGGTAGCTCAAAATCACGAAAGCCGCCGCAAAATGGCAATGGAAGCTCAGGGCCTGCTGGAACAGGAAGTAGAGGCTTTCGATCTCTGGTGGCGCAGTCTGGAAACTGTTCCTACTATTAGCTGTTTGCGGGATAAGATAGAATTGATTCGGGAACAAGAGTTAGAAAAAGCTTTATCGCGTCTGGGCTCTGAATTTTCGGAGAAACATCAAGATGTGATTGAATCTTTAACAAGGGGGATTGTGAATAAAATTTTGCACGATCCGATGGTACAGTTGCGCGCTCAGCAGGATATTGAGGCGCGGCGGCAAGCGATGCAAACTTTGCAGACGCTGTTTAATTTGGATGTGGATGTCAATCAGCAGTACAGCTAGTTTGTCATTAGTCATCGGTCATTAGTCATTAGTCATTAGTCATTAGTCATTAGTCATTAGTCATTAGTCATTAGTCAGTTGACAGGAAAGCAGTTAGCCGTTGACTGGAAAGCAGGAGGGGAGCATCCCAATTTGGTAAAAAGCGTTTTTTAGGAGCGCTCACGTCGTCCATAGCGAACGGCATAGGTCGTTCGCTATGGACGCTCGCACTCTATATCATCCAAATATATTATTCTGATGCAACCGTCCACGATCTGAAAGCAAAAATGGGATGCTCCCAAGCAGGAAGCAGGAGTCATATTATGTCCGGTCAATTACCATGAATAAAAATGCCTCCAACCCTTGCTGTAAAAGCATCGTTCGGGATGGGCAATTGCTCGGACTTGATATCAGTTATCATTCAACCAATAACTAATGACTAATAACTAATGACTAATAACTAATGACTAATAGGCGAATTTATCAATTAATTTTAGTGCTTCTAGGGCTGTGGCTGGTTTTTGAGTTTGCCTCCGGTATTGCGGCAGAAATTCTCTGGTTTCAGGAAGTTGGATATCTTCAGGTTTTTCTGTTAAAGCTGAAAACTCAAGGGTTGCTGGGGACGATCGCAATTGCTGTTTCTTCTGCCTTTTTCTTCGGCAATTTGGCTTTAGCCCGCCGCCTGCAACATCCCGCCGAGGAAATCAAATCGCCGGTTGCGGCGGCACTATTCGCTTCACTGAGGGCGAAAAAAACGGGGAAGAATTACGAATTACCTGTTGCTAAATCTCAAATTACCTTTTCTTGGCTGCTGTTGGCGGTATTCGGATTGAGTTCGATCGCAACTTTGACTGCAATTCACTGCGGGCTGTTAGCTGCAAGCAGCATCACCTATTTCGGTATAGCTGACAATTTACCTGCACCGCCCGTGCAGTTGGGAATAGAGTCAATCCAGCAAATAGCAGTGCAGCTATTTTCTCACTGGTGGCAGTTGGGCTTGCTGCTTGTCACAATCTTAGCTGTAGCAATTAAGCCTGATTTTTGGCTGCGGGCGATCGCCCTTTTTCTCAGTTTGGCGATCGGGCTGATTGCCGTCAGTCGCTGGACAAAAGTTTTGCAATATTTCCACCCTACTAATTTTAACACAACCGACCCTCTTTTTAATCAAAATATTAGCTTTTATGTATTTATTTTGCCAATCTTAGAGTTGCTAGGCTTCTGGCTGACAGTTGTATTTTTGTACGGTTTAGTATCTTGTGCTTTAACATATTTGCTGTCGGGAAATAGCCTGAATCAAGGGATATTTTTGAGGTTTTCTCGATCGCAGCAGCGGCACTTGTACGGATTGGGTGCAGCTTTAATGCTAGCCACCGCATTCAGCTACTGGCTTCGGCGCTACGCATTGCTGTATTCCCGGGGAGACGTTACTTACGGGGCAAATTATGCTGACGTGACAGTGCGGCTGCCCTGCTATGGATTGTTGAGTATTTTGGCAGGGGCGATCGCACTTTTGATGCTGTGCCAGGTTTGCCAATTCAAAATTAAAAATGAACTCATAAAAAAAATAATTTTAGCGTGGCTAGCTTTATTTTGTTTGGGAAGTTTACTGCTGCCCAAAATTGTGCAGCAACTCATAGTCAAACCCAACGAACTAGCACGAGAACAGCCGTACATCCAGCGCAGTATTGCCTTTACTCAAGAAGCATTTGACCTCAAAAAAATCGAAATCAAAACTTTCGATCCAGCCGGAAAACTTACATATAAAGACTTAGAAAAAAATCAACTGACTATTAGCAACATCCGCCTCTGGGACAAGCGACCGCTGCTGCAAACCAACCGACAGTTACAGCAAATCAGACCCTATTATACATTTCCTGATGCCGATATCGATCGCTACACAATCAAAAACGAAAAAGCTAAAAAGAGAGATGCTGAAAGCCAACAAGTGCTTCTGGCAGCACGGGAATTAGATTACACAGCAGTTGCCCCCGAAGCTCAAACTTGGGTGAACGAACATTTAGTTTACACTCACGGTTACGGCTTTACTCTTTCTCCCGTAAATACAGTCGGTGTGGGCGGTTTACCCGATTATTTTGTCAAAGATATTGGAGTTGCAGCCCTGAAAGGAGAGACTGCTTTGGAAGTAACGAGCGATCAAATTCGAGTCAGTATTCCGCTCGCCTATCCGCGAATTTACTACGGCGAAGTCACCAATACCGACGCGATGACACAGACAAAAGTCAAAGAATTCGACTATCCCAGCGGCGAAGACAATGTTTACAATACTTACAGCGGTAGGGGGGGAATTGCGATCGGTTCTATGTGGCGGCGCTTGCTGTTTGCTAATTATCTCAAAAATTGGCAAATGGCGCTTACCCGCAATTTTACGCCAGAAACTAGATTGCTGTACCGCCGAAATATTAACAAAAGAGTCCGGGCGATCGCTCCTTTTTTGCGCTACGATTCTGACCCGTATTTGGTAGTAGCAAACGCCAATCTTAGTAAAGATGATATAGAAAAAGACGGGGATACAATTGATATTAAAAAGCAGCCTTCCTCCTCACAAACCAATAATTCTTCCAACTATCTTTACTGGATCGTGGATGCCTATACAGCGAGCGATCGCTACCCATATTCCGATCCAGGCCAAAATGAATTCAACTACATCCGCAACTCAGTAAAAGTCGTCATTGACGCCTACAACGGGTCTGTGGACTTCTACGTTGCTAACCCTTCCGATCCGATGATCGAAAGTTGGATTAGTATCTTTCCTGGACTCTTTAAACCCCTTGACAAAATGCCTCTGGCTATCCGCAAACATATTAGGTATCCAGTAGATTTGTTGAGCATTCAATCCGAACGCTTGCTAACTTATCATATGGAAGACCCGCAAGTATTTTACAATCGGGAGGATTTGTGGCGAGTTCCCAACGAAATTTATGGCAGCGAACAGCAGCCCGTAGAACCGTATTATTTGATTACGAAACTGCCAACGGAAACAGCAGAAGAATTTATTTTGCTGCTCCCATTTACACCAGTAAGTCGCAACAATTTAATTGCTTGGATTGCAGGGCGATCGGATGGTGGTGATTACGGAAAATTGCTGCTGTATCTGTTTCCCAAACAGCGATTAGTTTACGGCCCGGAACAAATAGAAGCTTTAATTAACCAAGATCCGGTTATTTCCGAACAAATTTCTCTCTGGAATCGCCAGGGTTCAAAAGCAATTCAAGGAAATTTATTAGTCATTCCAATTGAACAATCTTTGCTGTACGTAGAACCTCTTTATTTAGAAGCCGATCGCAATAGTTTGCCAACTTTAGTCAGAGTTATTGCTGTTTATGAAAACCGCATCGTCATGGCCGAAAATCTCGACTTGGCACTGAAGGCACTTTTTCAGGCAAAATCTACCAATAAGCCCGCAATTGTGCGACCTGTAGAATGAATATCACCGGCTTTAAAAGAGTGAATGAACTCTTCTAGAATGCTCTTGACGCAGAGAGAAGAGAAAGCGAGAAGATCGGAGAAAGATAGAAAGTTATTTAGGTTTATGAGTATTGCGATTTCTGTTAGTTAGCAGCCTTAATATCCTGCTAAGCTGTTGCGGCATTTAAATTGTCTGTCAAAAAACAATCAAACAATGAGTGGGGTGTCCCGCCCGCGTCGAATATGCAATTTAAATGCCGCAACAGCTTATCCATCATGAACTCATATTGTAATTGAGCAACGCAGTTTTTATATACAGCATATTCCATGTATGTGCGGTACACACAATGTTGTAGTAAGGTGCGTCGCTTTCAGAGTAAATCTGCAAGTTCCATTGAACCTTCGGCAGCGACGCACCCTACATAACACGTACCACACAATATAGCTTTATAGTGTACTTCACGAACCACCGAATATGCTGTATATTCCCGGAGCTGGCTCATGTTTATTTCGGGTAAAATTTCATGATAATTTAAGAGCGATCGGTCAACCATTTATTTTTGGGAGATGTCTAATATACAAATTAAATATTTGGTTTAGCTCACCATTTGGGCGATCGACTTAACAAGGCTGTAGCTGCCTCGCTATCGAGAGGTTTAGAGAAGAAATACCCTTGACCGTACTCGCAGCCGATCGCCCGCATTTGAGCCAATTGGACGGCGGTTTCGACACCTTCTGCCACTACCTCCATCCCCAAACTGCGCGCCAGCATGACGATCGCCCGCACGATTTCCAAATTTTCGCCGGTTTCTCCGATGCGGCTGACAAAAGAGCGATCGACCTTTAAAATATTAATTGGGAACTTGTGCAAATAACTCAGAGACGAATAACCAGTCCCGAAATCATCAATGCACAGCTCAATCCCCAACTCTCTCAACTGCGAAAGCATCGCCGCCGCCGCTTCCCCATCTTCCATCACCACACTCTCAGTAATCTCCAACTTCAAACAGCGAGCGTCAACCCCCGTTTCCAGCAAAACTTGCTTAATTTGCTCGATCGACTCCGGTTCCGAAAACTGCCTCCCGGAAAGATTTACTGCGACTGTCAGCCGCGAATTTCCCGCAGGTAAATTCAAATTTTGCCACTTAATAATTTGGCGGCAGCTTTCGTTCAAAACCCACAAACCCAAAGGCGTAATTAACCCTGTTTCCTCCGCCATCGCAATAAATTCCATCGGGGAAACTAAACCCCGTTCCGGGTGCAGCCAGCGCACCAACGCCTCAAATCCTATAACTGAGCCGCTTTTCAAACAAACTATCGGCTGATAATAAACAGTAAAAGGACATTCCAATTTAAAAGGAGCAAATTGCGATTTTGGACGTTCCAACTTCCGATCTATTTCGCTCATCGGCGAGTTTTCCGGCGTCGCCCCACCTCCGAAATCCACTATCGAATATTTCAAATTCAGTTCTTCAACCGACTCGCGCAAATCGTGTTCCAAGTGCATCAAAGCCACAGCCCGAGTGTGCATCGCACTGGTAAATACTTCGTAGCGAGCTTTACCGAGAGCTTTGGCGCGGTACATCGCAATATCAGCATCGCGCAAAATATCTCCCGGCCACTGATATTTGTCGTTACTCAAAGCAATGCCGATGCTAGCAGTAATTAAAACTTTATTACCTTCCAAATAAAGCGGTCGTTCGATCGCCTTGAGAATTTCCTTTGCTTGGGCGATCGCCTCATCAACACCGTGAATTTCCTCCAGCAAAATCACAAACTCATCTCCCCCCAGACGAGCCGCCGTATCGCCAGGCCGCAAACAAGTCAAGAGACGGCGAGCCACAGCCACCAACAGCCGATCGCCCGTGCGGTGTCCCTGACTGTCATTAATCACCTTAAACCTGTCCAAATCCAGAAACAGCACCGCAAAGTGATAGCTCGGATGCCGTTTGACGCGCGCAAAAGCTTGCCCCAACCTGTCAGTCAACAAAGCGCGGTTCGGCAACTCCGTCAGCGCATCGTGCAAAGCATCGTGCAACAATTGTTCTTCAGCCACCTTGCGCTCAGTCACATCGTGACAGTTGACCACAATTCCCCGCACCGAAGGTTCGTCGAGCAAATTCGTCGCCACCGCTTCCAACACGCACCAGGAACCGTCCTTGTGCTGCACTCGGTATTCCGCCAATCCCACGCCAACTCTCGGCATTTGGATGACACCTTGGAACACTTGATCCACCATTGGCAATTCGTCAGGGTGAATCAAGTCAAATACAGACCGGCCGAGAACTTCCGCCGTCGGGTAGCCCAAAATCCGCTCTTGGGAAGGAGAAACATAGCGGCAAAAGCCTTTCTCGTCGAGAATCACAATAATGTCTCTAGCATTTTCAATCAACGATCGAAAGCGCTTCTCGCTTTGCCGCAGCTCTTGTTCCGTGCGCTTGCGGTCGGTAATATCGGTATTCATGTAAATCAGACCGACAATTTTCCCTGTGGGGTCTTTAATAACATCGGCCCGCAGCAGCACTTGCAAAATTTTGCCGCTTTTAGTGCTGTTAGTAACTTCACCCGACCAAGAATAACCCTGGGCGATCGTGTCGAGTACCTCCCTTGCGACTGCGGAGTCAGCAAAAACTGTCGCTATACCTCCAGCGAGTTTAAATTCCTGTGCGGTTTCCCATTCAAATAGCTGAGAAAACGCTTGATTTTGATAGATGTGAGTGCCGTTCGCATCGCTGATGCCGATCGCGTCGCTCGAACTTTCCAGCGCCTTGCGAGTCAGCACCAGAGCTTCTTCTGCCCGCTTGCGCTCGGTAATGTCAATCCCTACCAGACAAGCTGCTTTGCCCCGATCGTACTTTTGAGCCACAATCAAATAGTGTCCCGCCGACTGTCCGCCGTCCGTTTTCACCTTAGCGCTGAGTTCTTTAACCGCGTCTGTAGCGTCGCCGGCAAAAAACTCCACCACAAAAGAGTGAAAATTCGAGCTAGTGCCGAGAAAACCGATATCTTGACCGACAAAGGCCGACGGCGACAAATCGTGCAGTTTAGCTAAGTGGCGGTTGACGCCCAAATAGCGCAAATCCGAGCTAATCCAAGATACTATGCCCGGAACTGCTTCCAAAATCGTTTGCAGTTGGTCGTTAGCTTGCTGCAATGCTTCCTGCACTTCTATGCGTTCGGATAAGTCGAACTGAGCTCCGACGAAGTGAGTCAAATTACCCCTGTCGTCTCGCACCGGAGATAGCGACAATTTGTTCCAAAAAGGAGTGCCGTCTTTGCGATAATTTTTGATTGTCACCTGCAGTTCTCGACCTTGGCGCAAGGCGTCGCGGATGTTAGCTACGGTAGTGCGATCGGTATCGGGGCCTTGCAAAAATCGGCAGTTGCGCCCCAAGATTTCATAGGCACAGTAACCTGTCATCCGTTCAAAGGCCGGATTGCAATAAATTATGGGACAGTCGGGTGCATTGGCGTCAGCAATCACAATGCCGCTGCTAGTAGCTGCCAAGGCTCGATCGCGCAGCCACTGTGCATCTGACGCAGTATGGCGATCGTCGGCCCCCCCCACTTCACCTAAATTAGAAATTGACTGGTTCTCCCGATCTCCCATCAGCCGAACTTTCAAGCAAACCTTTACAATTTCCGAGTTGCTTCTTACTTTAACGTTTTTCAGGACTTGCGCCACGTAAATTGTATCTTGGTACATAAGTAAGCGGGATTTCACGTTAGTTGTTAGTTTTATTTTCTACGCTTGCTGTTCGGTATTTAAAAAAGCACATATTCACTTCTGCAGTCAAAACCCTCTCTCTTCTCTATTCCTCTCCCCCTCAGACTCTTTCCCCCTCTCCCCTTCTCCCCGCGCCCTGGCGATCGCGATCTGCAGCAGCTTATTTAGCAGGAGTTGCAGCTTGAGAGCTCGGCGGCGCAATATTAATTAAGGGCAAAGTTCCGCCTCCTCCCATTACTGTCGGAAACTGGCCGTTCCATTTTTCAATCGCTTGCTGCTGCAAAATTTCAGAAGTTAATGTTTGCCGCTGCAACCGTTGAGCTTCTGCTTGACCTTTAGCGCGGTTAATTTGGGCTTGAGCGTCTTGGGTGGCTTTTTGAACTGTAAATTCTGCTTGTTTGGCTTCTTGTTCTGCTATCTGTTTGGCTTCGATGGCTTTGCTAAACTCTGGAGAAAAGCCAAAATTTATCAAGGAAACATCTCGGACAATGACGCCGTAAGGTTCCAAACGTTTTTTGAGGGTGTTGTCTATTTCTGTTTTTAGTTCCGTGCGCTTAGTAATAATTTCTTCTGCTGTTTTTTTAGAAGTTGCTGCTTTGAGAACTTCGGAAATTGCCGGAATGAGAATGCTGGTGACAATTTGCTCTTCGTCTCCTATTTGTTGGAAAACTTGGTTAGCTTTTGCCGGGTCAACGTTCCAGTTGACTGCCAAGTCTGCAGTCACTTTTTGCAAATCTTTGGATGCTGCATCGGCTTTCAAATCTGTTTTTTGTACCCGCACGCTGAGAGTTTTTACAGAGGTGACGATCGGTAAAATCGGATGGATGCCTTCATCTAAAATCGCGTTTTGAACCTTGCCGAAGCGCATCATGATGCCGCGTTCGCCTGCACCGACGATCGCAAAAGGCTTTAAGATTAGGGAGGCGATGACTAGGACAATGCCACCGACGATATAGAGACTCAGGTTGTACCGAGATGTTTTCATGGGAAACTTTACTTGTATAATATGGTTAATTTTTAGTCGGCGATCGATCGCTCTTATCCAAGATAATAACTTGCCATTTAGGGTGTAACAACTCATAAATTCATTGATTTGATTCATAAAAGTCATAGGCTTTTGAGTGTATAAACTCACCTCTAGAGTCACAAATAAAAAACTCTCGCTAGATAAATTAACTCTCTTCAAAAATGGCAATTCTGTTTTGTTGAAATTAATTAATAAATGTTTCAAATGCTGGACAAACGAGATAATTTTAGGTACAGAAGGAGCGAGGCGATCGCGGCAACAGCCAAACAGAATTTATAGCGACAAACGATAAAAATCCGAGTTGAAAAATGCCTGAAAATAAGTTAAGCTTAGATGAGAACGGTTGAAGAAAGATTGAAATGTTGCAGCGACACCCTTGGCCGCAGACAATTGAAGAGGCGATCGCCATTCAAGAACAGCTCCGGTCAGAGGTAATTACCGAAAATCAACTGGAGACAGTTCGCTACGTCGCAGGCGTGGATGTCGGCTACGACAGTGCAGACAGCGTATCCATTGCCGCTGTAACAGTTCTGAGCTTTCCCGACTTGCAGTTGCAGCAGCAGGCTGTAGTCCGCAGTCCTACAACTTTTCCTTATGTTCCGGGTTTCCTGTCTTTTCGAGAAGTGCCTGCAGTTCTCGATGCTTTAGAAAATATCAGTTTGAGGCCAGACTTGATATTGTGCGACGGTCAAGGACTCGCGCATCCCCGCAGGTTCGGTCTTGCCTGCCATTTGGGGGTTTTGACAGGAATTGCGACGATCGGAGTTGCCAAAACTCGATTTATTGGAGAACATTCAGAAGTCGGGCTCGACCGGGGCAGTTGGCAGCTATTGCTGCATGATGGCTTAACCGTAGGCGCAGCGCTGAGGACGCAAACAGGAGTAAAACCGATTTATGTTTCGATCGGTCATAAGGTAAACTTGGTAAGTGCGATCGAGTACGTCCTGCGCTGCGCCCCGAGATATCGCTTACCAGAAACAACTCGATCGGCAGACAAACTCACATCGGGATAAGTGCCAACCCCGGAAGGCATCAAAAAAATGAAAAGTAAAAAGACAAAAAAAGCATCTGTCTTTGCGGTTTTAATTTTTGAGGTGTCGCCGTTAAGTCGAAAAATCCTCTGAGTGTATCGCCAATCAGCTTTGGGTTCCATCCTTCCAGCGAACTAAAGAATTACTATACCTGAGAAAGAGGTATAAAAGTTGGGGGGTTTCTAGAATGATTGAAAGACAGTAACCTGCTTAAACATTGGCGGCTCTAACTATAGTACCCGGGCGTGAACTATTTTTAGTTCACATTTGTAAATTATGAAACAGTCATCCTGCGAGTTAAACCAAAAGCTTAGATTCGTCTGACGACGTTTCATGATTTACCGTCGGATATCTCACCACTGCCTGGGAGTACCCACGACAGTGGGAGGCGAAGGCGCGAGCGAGCTAAAAAATCAGAAAAAAAACAAGGAGACAGTCATGGCTGAGAAAAGCAAACGCGGATTCGCTTCTATGGATGCAGAAAAACAGCGCGCAATTGCTAGCAAAGGCGGAAAAGCTGCACACGAGAAAGGAACTGCCCACGAATTCACCCCTGAAGAAGCCAGAGAAGCTGGCCAAAAAGGCGGCGAAGCTGTCAGCAGAAATCGGGAACACATGGCTCAAATTGGTCGTGAAGGCGGCCGGAAAAGTCGTAAAAGCGAATAACTCTCTCAACGCTTTCCCTGCAACATAAAGATTGCATAGTTGCAAATGGAGAGACAGCACTAGGATACTGAGCGTTTGAGGAGGTGGGGCGATCGAATTTTCCGAGGGAGTTCGATCGCCCAACCTCCAAAAAACCCCACTAGCGCACCAAAGCTTCGCAAATCTGAAAACCCGACAGCAATTAGTTTTGAGCAATCGCTGGCAAATCTTTAACGGTAAATCTTTAACAAAGCTGCACTGTGGTCAAGAATTTTGCGGGAAAGAAAAGCTGGCAAGCGCGAGTCAGTATCTCAAAAAAAGCGAATACGATCGCTAAAAGCCCCGAACTCGGGGCTTTTTTGTTTAGCTGCACATAATATTTTCAGAACTTCGATCGAGTCCGCCTCAATAATTCTAATTAAGTTTTTTGGTGAGGAAGTCCGTCCTCAAAATAAATTAGCTAATATTTTTCTATATTTTTCAGCAAACTATACAATCATGACAAACCAGCTCACTTTAGCATGGACAGAGGCTGGGGTGCGTCAAACTCAGACGATTCAAAACGGACAGCCGAGCAAAAATCCGGGAACCGTCAAGCTCGGGCGCGATCCGGCGAAGTGCGATATGGTATTTTCGCATCCCAGCGTATCGGGTCTGCACATTGAAATATTTTTTAATCGGGAATTGCAGGAGTATGTAGTGCGGAATTTGCGCGAAAGCAATCCGCCGCTGGTAGACGGAAAAATTCTCGCCCGAGGCGAAGCAAAATTGAGACCCGGAAGCCGCATCCATTTAGGCCAAGTGCAAATCGAGGTAGTGGAGGTGACGGAGATGCAGGTAGCGGCGCCGCAGACAGTTTTGCTGTCCGGGCCTCCCGCACCGGGTAACTCTGGGCCGACGGGGCCTTCAAAATATGGTTTGCAGTGTCCGAAGTGCAGCCGAATTTCGCCTTACGCGAATTTGAGTGCGGGGTGTCCGTGGTGCGGTACTTCTTTGGCTGCGGCGGTGAGTGTGATGCTGTCTCCGTGAAACGTTGGAGAACGGGAGAATGAGCTAATCGCTCTTCTGCTTAGAGTGACACAAGAGCGATAAACTGGTTGTTCAATGTCAGACAATGATGGTTTTGCTGGTTGATAAGTATCAGCAATCATTCCTGCCACTAAATCCACCATAAAATTAGCTACACTTCGATGTCTTGTCTGTTCCATTTGACATAAATTTTTCGGCGTTGCTGAATTAGGGTACTATAAATTTATAGAACCCATTTGACATCTTTGAGGCTGCGAGTCGATCGCCTGTTCTCTGTCGATCGTCCGTTGTCTGTCGATCGTCCGTTGTCTGTCGATCGCCAAAATATCTCAAATGGGTTCAAAGAACCGCTATTGACAGGATGCTGTTTTAGATATTGCCCTTAAAGTCAAGTACAATTTATACCAAATTAGATGAGCTTACCCTGGTTGTAACCCAACGCCAATAAATTAGTAGCAATAAAGTCTTGCTGCCAATCGTCACCGTTCAGTTCACTGTCCATCTTTTTCTAACAACTGCCAAAGCTGGATTTGATAACAGAGATTTGGTTTAGGCATTGGGAGAATAGGGTAATACCAATTCTCGCCTCCAGAAAGCAACAATGATGAGTGTGGGTTTGTTTGCGCTCACCTGAGCTCCGGGTGCGTCGCTCAAAGATTGTGGATATTCTTTAAGATTTTTGAGGGCGACGCACCCTACATATACTGTTGCATGAGTTTTGAGAATTAGTATAAGTTTTAGGAACTCTGGCTTGGTGAGAATTCGTCCCAGCGTCTACAGACTTGTTCGTAACAATCAGCAGGTGCGATCGCCATTTTTCTTAATAAATTGACCTCGATTTGACGGTTAACTTTCAGCACCAGCAGAATATCTTGCTCGGGATTGTAGGTGGCAACTGTTGCTTGAATAGATGAAATAGCCTCTGAGTCAAGGGAGAGCGATCGCAAGTAAAACCCCATCAAATTCGAGGGGATAAACTGGATTGCGAACGGAACTGGTTCAAGATTTGTAATTGTAGAATGAATAACTTGAGTATCCACATCACAAACCACAACTCCCCGTCCAAAAGACAGAAATCCCTTCCATCCTGTATAACCGATCGTCAGCAGATTTGTGTGAATGAAGCCATGTTGCCAGTAGCCAAAGTTTCCCTGCCAGATGCTATTTTCCGGTCGCATTTACTTCCTCCCGCAGCGTTTTGGCAGCTTCCACCATATTTTTCAGTGCCGGAATTACTTCTTCCCAACGCCGTGTTTTCAGGCCGCAATCGGGATTCACCCAAATTTGCTGCACAAGTAAATTGGCAATTCCAGTTCGCAACTGCTGCAAAATCTGTTCTGTTGTTGGCACGACTGGACTGTGGATGTCATACACGCCGTTACCCACTTGATAGGTGTAGCCTGCGGCGATGATTTCATGCAGCGTTTGGTTGTTGCTGCGACTATTTTCAATCGAAATCACATCGGCATCTAACCGTTCAATGTCTTTGATAATGTCGCCGAATTCGCAGTAGCACATATGCGTGTGAATTTGAGTTTGGGGATGAGCGACTGCGGTTGCCAAACGAAACGCATCTACTGCCCAAGACAGGTATTCACTCCAGCGTTCTACCTTCAGAGGTAAACCTTCGCGTAATGCGGGTTCATCTACTTGAATTATCCTCGCTCCTGCTGCTTCTAAGTCTGCCACTTCATCGCGCAAGGCCAGCGCAATTTGAAACGCTTGTTCCTGTCGAGAAATATCGGTGCGCGGATATGACCAATTTAAAATTGTTACGGGAGCTGTTAGCATTCCCTTAACTGGTTTTTGCGTCAATGATTGCGCTACTTTAAACTCGCGTACCGTCATTGGGGCAGTGCGAACGACATCACCGTAAATAATCGGCGGACGCACGTACCGACTGCCATAGCTTTGCACCCAGCCATTTTGCGTGAAGGCAAATCCATCTAACTGTTGTCCAAAGTATTCCACCATATCGGTGCGTTCAAATTCGCCATGCACTAGCACATCCAGCCCAATTTCTTCTTGGAGTTTAATGCTGTCGGCAATCTCAGTATCGATCGCTGCTTCATACTCTGGCTGACTCAATTCACCCTTTTTATACCGTACTCGCAGTTGTCGCACTTCTGATGTTTGAGGAAATGAGCCGATCGTTGTGGTGGGAAAAATGGGCAGAGAAATCTGTTTTGACAGCCGCAAACCGTAGGATAATTCCCGTAGAAAGTCATTTGTCGTAATGCTTTTCATGCGTGACTGCACGGCAGGATTGGCTGGACTAAATTGCTCGAATTTTGTCCAGGCATCGGTAATCTTGGCGCGATCGCTCTCAGTTTCTTCTCCTGCTAAACAGCGTGCCAAAAACTTCACCGCTTGCAGTTTTTGTTCGGCAAAACTCAACACATTGCGGAGAGGTTCTGGCAACTTTGTTTCCCGTTTGGAATCGTAGGGAACAAACTGCAATGATGCCGACGGCTGAATGACGATATTAGGCGTAATTCTTTGAATGTCTTGCAGCACTGGCAGCAATTTTTCTGGACGGATTTGCCAGATGTTGCGGGCATCCACAATGCCAACACCCAGATGCTTATCTGGGGGAAATCCATATTGCTTGAGTAAATCTAAATTGCGTCCGCGAGTGAAGTCTAAACTAATCGCGCTAACAGGCAATGCCATCACCCAAGAATAAGTTTCACCCAAGTCATCAAAGTAAGTGACAAGATGCAGCGGTAAATCGAATTTAGCAAAGGCTTGATAAGCAGTTTGATAGTGTGCTTTGAAATTGTTTGCATCTCCCAGAACTAAGGCAGGTTCATGTATCTGCACTTCGGCAACGCCAAGGGCTTTTAATTGCGTCAAGAGTTCGATGTAGCGCGGCAGCAATTGCGCTAGAGAATCGTCCATTGCGCCATCTAACCGACTCAACCGCAGTAGGGTACAGGGGCCAAGAACGATCGGCACTGCCCGCTCCCCTAACGTCGCTTTTGCCCGCTGCACCGTCTCCAGAAAATCGCTGAAATCTGCTGGTTGCAGTTGGGTCGGAATTTCTGGGACGAGGTAGTGATAGTTGCTATCAAACCATTTGGTCATCTCTAGGGCCGGAATTCCTGCTTTGCCCCGTGCCATTGCAAAGTATCGATCGAGTCCTGATAACCCCTGAAAGCGTTTGGGAATTAGACCTAAACGAATTGTCCAGTCAAGCACGCGATCGTAGAGTGTGGTATCGCCTGCACCGATGCGATCGATGCCTGTCTGTAGCTGTGTTTTCCAATTTTCTATTTCTACAGTTTGAACAGTGGACAGTAAAGTATCTGCCTCTAATTTGCCACTCCAAAAACCTTCCAAAGCTTTCTTAACTTCACGGTTTTTACCAATGCGGGGATATCCAAGAGTTGCCGTTAAAATTGACATAATTGCTCCTAAGTTGGGGTTGTCAATTGATTCATCAGTCCATAGAAACTCTGTCGGAAACCAAGAGGTATCCGATGCCGAATTTTCGACAGCAATGCCATTAGATTGCAGGGCGCATCAAAGGCAAAACCATCTGAATTTCCAACAAAGCTATAAAAAAGCTGTTAGAAATTACAGCAGGCAAATGCCCAGCAAGATTCCTTGCATCTGAAACTAGATAATGCTGTTCATGCTAGTTTTTCAAACTTGCTATCTCGCCCTAGAAACCAATTCCACCACAGGTTTCTCGCGGGTTAAGGAGTATAATCGCCGATCGCGCAGCGTCTCTGAAAGAGAATCGAATTGAAAACAAAATGCTGAATACATCCGTACCTCGCAGATGGGTTAAATGAAACGATACAATCGGCGGGCATCCTGACTAAGAAACGATTGTACGCTTCATCACAGTTGCGGGACAGCGCCGGGTTCGCACCGGACTTTCCCCGTTTCCTCTAGTGGGTGATCTCCACCAGAACCGATTACTTCTGACAATACCACATTTCCGAAAATTTGCAACCCCTCCGACAAATAGCGCGATGTAGAGTTTTTCGATCGTCGGCTGTTCATCTGTTCCCACGGTCGCCACCTTCTGGTAAATGGGTTATTGTAGTTAACGAGTTCGATCGTTCCGCAAATCTCAACGGAGGACATATCGCGCTTTATTTTTAAAATCAAGTGGTGTAATCTAGTGAATTTGCAAAAAATCTGGCTAAAATATCGAGTTTTTCAGGCAGTTATATTCTTAGGATTGGGTTTGCTATTAACGATCGCCCTTTCGCTTTCTTTTGGTGCGGTGCCGATGAGTGCCGATCAATTGTGGCAAGCATTTCTGCACCGAGGCGATGCTGTCAATCAAACTATTTTCTGGGAATTGCGTTTGCCCAGAGTTGCTGCATCGCTGACAGTTGGTGCGGCGTTGGGAATGTCGGGGGCTTTGCTGCAAGGGTTGCTCCGCAACGGTTTAGCCGATCCTTTTGTATTAGGAATTTCGGCGGGTGCAGGGTTGGTTGCGATTACCATGCTGACTTTGGGAATATTTCAAACTTGGGTGCCTTTGGCGGCTTGGATTGGTGCTATTTTAACTTCGATGCTGGTCTACTTTTTGGGAAAAACTAAAACGGGGATTTCTGTGGAACGTTTGGTTTTAGCTGGTGTGGCTGTGAGTTCTCTGTTTGGGGCAATACAAACTACACTGCTGCTGTTAGCTGAAGACAGCCGCTTGCAAGCTGCTTTGAATTGGTTGATAGGCAGTTTGAACGGTCGCGGTTGGTCGGATTTGCAGGTGGCTGCACCTTATATTGTGGCTGCTTTGCTGTTAGGATGTTTTTTGGGGCGATCGATAAATTTGCTGGCTTTGGGCGACGATTTAGCTGTTGGTTTGGGGGTTTCGCTGGTGCGATCGCGCTTGTTGATTGGGGGTGTTGCTACTTTGCTAGCTGCGAGTGCTGTCAGCATCGGCGGATTGATTGGTTTTGTGGGATTGGTTGTGCCTCACGGGGTGCGTTTGTTGGTTGGTAATGATTATCGGTTTGTGTTGCCGCTGAGTGCGATCGGCGGTGCTTGGGTGTTGACTTTTGCTGATTTTTTGGCTCGTTTGGGTGCGGTAGAATTGCCTGTGGGTACGGTTACGGCTTTGTTGGGTTCTCCGCTGTTTGTCTGGCTGCTTTATCGGCGTTCTAGTTATTAGTCATTAGTCATTAGTCATTAGTTATTAGTCATTAGTCAGTTGGCAGTTGTCAGTTGTTAGTTGTCAGTTGTCAGTAAATTTTCCAATAACCAATAACCAATAACCAATAACTAATAACCAATAATCAATAACAAAATATAATGTCTTTAGAAATTCAAAATTTAACTGGTGGTTACGGCGAAGTTACGATCGCCCACAACATCACTTTATCTTTGCAACCTGGTGAGTGGTTGAGTCTCATCGGTGCCAACGGTTCTGGTAAGTCTACTTTTTTGAAGTTAGTTAGCCGCATCCTAACTCCGCAGCAAGGAAGTGTGTTGCTTGATGGCAAAGCAATTCATACTCAACCTGCTGCTGTTGTCGCTCAAAAATTAGCGATTTTGCCGCAGCAGCAAACAGTGCCAGAAGGTTTGACCGTAAGGCAATTAGTTAGTTTGGGGCGTTCTCCTCACCAGGGTTGGTGGCAGTGGGAATTGAGCAAGGAAGATGCGGAAAAGGTGGAAGTTGCGATCGCTCAAACTGGGATTGAGGAATTTCGCGATCGCCCCGTCGAACAACTCTCAGGAGGCGAACGCCAGCGCGCTTTCCTCGCCTTAGCTTTGGCTCAAAATCCGCAAGTTTTGCTGTTAGATGAACCTACGACTTATTTAGACATTTCCTATCAGTTGCAGTTATTAGAGTTGCTTAAGCAACTAAATATAAAACACAAATTGACGATAATTACGGTGCTGCATGAAATTAATTTAGCTGCTAGGTACAGTTCGCGGATTGCTATGTTAAATAAAGGGGAACTTTTTTGTGTAGGAACTCCCGCACAAGTTTTAACTCCTGATAATTTAGCTAAGACTTTTGGCGTAGAAGCTATCATTTTAGAAACTTCTGTAGGCTTGCAGATTTGTGCGATCGCTCCTACTATTCACACTTAGTTTCGATCCCCCTAAATCCCCCTTAAGAAGGGGGACTTTAAGAAGAATCTTGTTCCCCCCTTATTAAGGGGGGCTAGGCAGGGTGGATTAATTGTCATCCTAGAAATAGGTACGTAATTGGGCTTTAGCCCTCTTTAGACGTATATATAAAGAGGGCTAAAGCCCAACTACGTACCTTTATTAATATAACACTTGCGTCCCAGACGCGAGCTTTGAGCGGTGCTTTCTGTCGTTTCAGATTTCTTCTCCCCACAATAAAACCACCCTGCCTAGCCCCCCTTAATAAGGGGGGGACAAGAGTCTTCTCAAAGTCCCCCTTATTAAGGGGGATTTAGGGGGATCTAGACTTAGCGTAAAAACGAGATTTCCCAAGGGTTTCAGGCTTAAGTTGACACTAATGGGCACTGCCGTGTCCTCACTGCCGTGTCCTCACAAAATATACATTGCAGGCCGTATCTGTAGGGAAACAGCGCTGATGTGTCCTTAACCGCAGCTTTTTTAAATTCCCATATATTTTCAGTAAATACCGATCTACACAGTCACCAAACCCAACAGTTAAAATATACGCAAGAAAAAATAGCTCCTCCTAGCTGTTTTTTTGCCATCTAAATATCAGGGAGTGCATCTACGTGTCAATAAATAAAACGCTCAAAGGCAGAGCCACTACATCTGCCGCAGGTTTTACAATGATTGAGACATTGATAATTATTTTAATCGTAGGAATATTTAGTGCGATCGTCGCCCCCTCTTGGCTGATGTTCATCAACAACCAGCGTTTAAAGGCATCGCTCGATCGAGCTTATTGGGCAATGGAACTAGCCCAAAGCAACGCCAAACGCGACAAAACTTCATGGCAAACCAGCTTCAAACAAGTAGGAGAAAATGTACAAATAGCAGTTCACCAAGCCGACATTCCCCCAGGCCAAGTACCAGCCAACCAATGGAAAAACCTAGAACATCAAATTCAGATAAATACAAATGACACAACATTACGCAAGGTCAATGAAAACACAAATCTAGTAAAAGAAAATGGAACAGTCTGGCGAGCCATGTTCAATTACCGAGGTTGCCCAGTGTATAACAAAACTGACGAATGCGGCCTCACAAGCATTCTAGCAAAAGGAAACTTAACACTATCTCATCCTAATCTCAAAAATGGCGATCGCTGCGTCATTATCTCCACTCTCTTAGGACATCAGCGCACCTCCAAAAGACAAAGCAAACCCAATCCAGACAATGATAAAAATAGATTTTGTTACTGAGATGTACGGTGCGTCAGGAATCAGGACACGGCAGTCAGGAATCAGGACACGGCAGTCAGGAATCAGGACACGGCAGTCAGGAATCAGGACACGGCAGTGCCGTGTCCCTACAAATGGGGCGATCGATCATTTTGTGGTAGGGAAACGGCACTGCCGTGTCCTCCATCGCCCGATGGGGCGATGGTTATATTCGATCGCGCGATCGCCCGATCGATTTTACGCATTACCCAAAATTAGGAGACGGCAGTGCCGTGTCCCTACAAATCCGGTGATGGTTACATCCGATCGGGCGATCGATCATTTTGTGGTAGGGAAACGGCACTGCCGTGTCCTCCATCGCCCCATCGGGCGATCGGGCAATTCGATCGGGCGATCGATCATTTTGTGGTATGGAAACGGCACTGCCGTGTCCTCCATCGCCGGATCGGGCGATGGTAACATCCGATCGCGCGATCGGGCAATCAATTATTACCCGTTACCCGAAATCAGGACACGGCAGTGCCGTTTCCCTACTTACTCGGCGCAATCTTCTCAATAGAAATCAGCGCCTCCATCACCGACTCCACAATCGGCGCCGCCACACTTCCCCCCGTACCGCCCTTCGGTTCATCAATCACCGCCAAAACCACATACCGAGGAGCCTCCACAGGCATTATCCCCACAAAGCTAGTAATAATCGCGTTCTTAGAATAACCGCCACCACCATTAGCTTTTTGAGCCGTCCCCGTTTTCCCAGCAATCCGATACCCAGGAATTTGTGCAGCTTTCCCCGTACCACCATCAACCACAGTTTCCATCATGTCTAAAACTTTCTTAGTAGTTTCCGGCGAAAAAACCTGCTTCGGAACAGCCCTCGGAAGTTTCCAATAAGCTTGACCTTCCCGATCGAAAAGTCCCTGCACAACGTGAGGAGTCACCAACTTGCCGCCGTTGGCCAAAGCTCCGTTAAGCTGCACCAACTGCATCGGAGTAATCGAAAAACCCTGCCCGAAAGCCGTAGTAGCAACTTCCACCGGAGAGTTAATAAATTGCTCTCGATTTTTAAGCTGGCTGGTTACTTCAAAAGGCAAATCTGTTCCCGCAGTTTGTCCGAGTCCGATTTTTTCTAAAGCTTGATAGTAAAGAGAAGCTTTCATACTTCTCATTACGTGCACCATCCCCACATTGCTAGAATGTTTCAAAATCTCAGTAACAGTGGAAGGGCCGCGCGCACCTGCTGATTGGTAATCGGAATTTTGGATAGTCCAGACATCCATGTAAATCCGACCTTCATCGTTAAAAACAGTGTTAGGTTTGACAGCGCCCGCTTCCAGAGCGATCGCCACATTAATCGCTTTAAAAGTCGAACCAGGCTCGTAAACATCAGTTACAGCCCAATTTTTATAGCGCGACAAATCGAAATTAAAATATTGATTCGGGTCATAAGAAGGTTCCGCTACCACTGACAGCAATTCCCCGTTACGGGCATCCATCACAATCACCGTACCCCGCTTCGCTTCGTGTTCCTTCATGTTTTCCTTGAGAGCAATTCGGGCTGCCCCCTGCAAGCGACTGTCGATCGTCAGTTGCAGTTTCAAGTCATCAAGCTGCACAAATCCCGCCGTCAGCCGATCGGGAACCCAATTCCCATTGCTCGACCTGCTAAATTGAATCGACGGCATCGATCGTTCCAGCAAATTCTGCTGGCTGTATTCCACCCCAGCTTGTCCCTTGCGTTCCCCGTCCACATAACCGAGGATATCCGCCGCCAATTCCTGCTGCGGGTAAAAACGCTGCTGCTGCCGCACCAACTCCAGGCCATCCACCGGACTATCTTTAATTTGCATCTGAGCGACGCGATCGGCAACCTCTTGAGCCAGAGAGTCCGCAATTGTAATACCGCTTTCACCAAGATTAAACCTTCGCAGCAGTTCAGTTTCCGACGTAGTTCCCGGACTCAGTTCGATCGCCAGCATCGGAGCCAATTTAGCAGCAATTTCCGCTTTCGAGTGGTTAAACAACTTCGGGTGAGCGTAGAGCGTGTACACCTGTCTGTCGATCGCCAGAACATTCCCCGCGCGGTCAACTATCGGGCGTCTCGGCACAAACGGCTTCGTTTTGAGAGTTTGCTGCTGCTCGGCTTGTTTGCGGAGCGCCGGAGCTCGCGTCACCTGCAAATAAAACAAATTCACAGCCAGCCCCAGCCCCCCCAGCATCAACACGGCCCACACGGCCCACAAACGGAACTTGCTGCGCTTTAAACGCTCTACCGGCCGCCTCCAAGGTGGAGCCGTCTGTTGTGGCGATCGGCCGAAACTGCCGGAAACTTTGGGTTTTGCTTGTTTTCCCCACAAAGTACGCGCGGCGAAGCTATCCCGTAGGGAATCGCCCGACGGTTTTGGGCGTTTGAAGTTCGGCGATCTGTAGCGGTCAAAACGGGGGTCATAGCTCATAAAATTAAAAATTAAAAATTAAACAGCAAGTTACTTATTTTTAACTTTTAACTTCCGCTTGAGAGAAGAAAATCGATCGGGACTTGCAGAAAAGTCATTCGATTTTAGATTTTAGATTTTAGATTTTGGATTTTGGATTGACTTGCGCGAGATAAATTCGGGGGCTTGAGGGTTTGAGATTTGAGATGCTTTCGATTGATTCCACGGATCGATCGCGTGGCGGGTACCACCTTTGAAATTCGCTTGTCAAATAGCAAGCCTTAGCAAATCAATGGGAAGTTACACCGTCAAAATCTCGGTTTCTCAAACTCCGGCCCTCGGACACTCTCCCCTCGGGCCCTATCGGCGCTGACATTGCCTCAATAGCCCAGCGGCGTTTCCACACTCGCTCGATCCTTGAGAGTCGGTTCTGAGTTTCGTGCTGCCGCAACGGGCGATCGGGTTTCAGGGGCCGGCTGCAAGAAAATCGTGTCCCCAGGATTCTGTGAAGCCAAACCGGTTTCAGGATTTTGGGCTTCTTTAGCAAGTTGGTGTTTCAAGACTTCGCTAGCAGCACTCAACTGCTGTTCGCGGAGGCGCAGAGTTTCCAGTTTTTGATACTCCTGACTCCAGCGCTGCTCGCCGTAAACAGTCAAGCCGTAGAGACTCAGAGCACCGCCCAAAAGCATAACTGCTGCCACTGAGGAGAGGCGCTGTGCCTGCAGGAGCGATCGCAACCACACTGGCTGCTGCAGGCGAGCTGGCAGGACTTTCAGCACCGAGGCAGACGGCCGAGCCCGATCCTGTTCGTCGGCTGCCGAGTAGTTGGGCAATACCGGCCCTGTCTTCGCCCGCCTAGCTCGGGCAATTGAAGTAACTTTGCTGTTGGCTGTGCCGGCAGCGGGCTTGCGGGCCGCTCGGGAGCGGGGAGAATCCGGGGATCTGATAGCAGCGGTCATAGAGTTCACCAATACGTAAAGTGGGGTAACTTCAGTTTGATTGAGGTTAAGAATTTTTGGTCTCGACGATCGCCTGTTGTGGCAATCTGCGTTCGATCGGTTATCCTTACCAAAGATACCTCACAAACCAACCAACCCATCCTACCACTCGTCTCTTTGACTTCAGGATTGGCAAAAAAAAGGAAATCTTTGCAGGTTCGCCAGAATCTATGTGAAATTTATTAATAAATGCAGTATTGTAATCAACGAGCGAATCGTTGAGCTATTCGTGCCAGCATTGTTTCTCAAGTACACTATTCCCTTCCTTGCGATGGGTTTTCAATGTTAAGGAGTGTTTATGAACAAGGGATTAATTCGTTTGACTTTGGTACTGGGCTTGGCAGCAGCCCTCGGCGCCTGCGGAGGTGAGGCCACTAGCCCCACCAGCCCCACTCCGGGCGGCACTAGCACTACTACTCCTCCTCCTGCTTCTTCTCCAGCAATGAAGGAATCTCCAAAGGCTACTCCAGGGGCTACTCCAGGGGCTGGTGGAACTGCTTCCCCTACTCCTAAAAAGTCTCCCTAACGAGGGCTATCCGAGAGTCTTTGCCCAACGAGCCTAGCCTCCGGGGTGAAAAATGGTTCGCTCCTCGCATTTTTCAATCTGATTGGTCTAGGCTTCAAGTTGGGTGTTAGCTGTCTGATGCTTTTACTAAAGTTCAGTAGGTCTCCTTACTGTCGCCAAGTCTTCTTAGCGCTGGGTTACAAGGGCATTCCGTTTCTGGAAAATTTGACTCCCGGCCTGCAAGTTTTGAAACTCAAGCCTCTGACGGAAGGTTTGAGAACAGTGCCAGTGTTGCTGCCTCAACTCGAAGGTCAACCTCCGGCGATCGCTGACTAGACCCAAATTTTGCACTCGATCGAGTCTCGATTTCCTTCGCCGCCGCTGTTGCCTGCAAACGAGAGGAAAGCAAGCTGAGGCTTGGACGGTCGAAGACTGGCTCGATGAAAGCATCGGCATTGCCGCTCGATTTGTTGACTGCGAGTTTCGCGCCAGTGCGGGCAAGCAAATCCACCCGTCTGTTTTGAGCCAGTTAGTGATTTAATTGGCCCGCCGACAGTTCGGCATTAACCCTGCCTCGGCAAAACTCGCTCCCGTTGCGCCTGAGTGCTGCAGCCAAGCCTGTTGCACCATCGCTGGCAGGATGGTGCTTGTTTGGTAGACGATTCCTCGATCGTGGCAGATATTGCGGCGGCGCTGCTGAGTCCTTTAGCTTTAATTCCTTAATACCGAATTGATTATCTTTGGCTGTTCTGGCGTATTGCCCAAATTAACGCACTTTGCGGGGAAACCCTGCTTCCGGGATTTGAAACCGCACCCGTCGGGCGATCGTCAAAGCCTGAAAATTCCTGCTATTAATGATTAGCTGCTCCCCAAAACTCACTTTCCTTGACCCTCCCTACGCTGGCAAATCCATCAGAGTTCATCCTGGACGAAAAAACCTGGTTTTTTCGCGAAAATCCGACCCAAGTGTGCGAGGGATAGCGGTGTAAAAACCCGGTTTCTGACAGTCAAGAGTGCGGATTGTCCTGAGAGTTTGAAAACCAATCGCATATCACACAGTATATAAAAAGTCAAGGATATTTGGGGGTAAATATAAAATTTTCAATTTGTTTTAAGATTTCAATACTTAGATGTTAGCCCTTAGTAGTAAAACCCCAGCTCGGCCGGGCAATAAAATTGCTTGCTGTGTGGCAAAAGGCGCGCTGCCGCCCGTGGCAGGCAAATTTATACAAATCAGTGGTACGATTAGCGATAAAAAATGTATCGAAATGTAAAGTGCTGCGCCGCTCTAGGTTTTGAAAGCCATTTAGTTAAAAGATTCAGGTAGGTAGTTTTATGCCCGCGACCGTCCCCTTTGAACAGATTGACCGGATTGTTTGGAATCAGCACCACGATCCATTTGAAGTGCTAGGCCCCCACGCGATCGAAGAAAATGGCAAAAAAGTCTGGGCCGTCCGAGCTTATCTGCCGAATGCGGATGCGGTATCGGTAGTTCTGCCGGAGGCGAGGGCCGAATACCCGATGAAATCAGAGCATCACCCTCACTTTTTTGAATGTACGATCGAAACCCCAGAACTAGCAAACTATCAACTGCGGGTCAAAGAAGGAGAACACGATCGTTTTATCTACGACCCCTACGCCTTTCGATCGCCCAAACTCACAGAATTTGACCTTCACCTATTCTCAGAAGGCAACCACCACCGGATTTACGAAAAACTGGGGGCGCACCTCACCGAAGTAGACGGCATCACAGGAGTATATTTTGCCGTTTGGGCTCCAAATGCCCGCAACGTTTCAGTTTTAGGCGATTTCAACTATTGGGACGGTCGCAAACATCAAATGCGGAAATCTCAAAACGGGATCTGGGAAATATTTATTCCGGGACTCGAAGTGGGAACTTCCTACAAATACGAAGTGAAAAACCAAGACGGACATCCCTACGAAAAATCCGATCCTTACGGTTTCCAGCAAGAAGTGCGGCCGAAAACAGCATCAATTGTCACCGACTTAAGCACCTACACTTGGAACGACAGCGCTTGGATAGAAAAGCGGCGGCATACAGACCAACTGACGCAGCCGGTTTCGGTTTACGAATGCCACATCGGTTCTTGGCTGCACGCAGCTACTGACGAACCCGCCGTGCTACCAAATGGGGAAATAGAACCCGCCGTGCAGGTTTCGGAACTGAATCCCGGGGCGCGCTTTCTGACCTACCGGGAATTGGCCCATCGGCTGATACCCTACGTCAAAGATTTGGGATTCACTCACATCGAAATACTGCCAGTGGCAGAACATCCTTTCGACGGTTCTTGGGGCTATCAAGTCACCGGCTATTTCGCCCCAACTTCCCGCTACGGCAAACCTGAAGATTTCATGTATTTTGTTGACCAGTGCCACGCCAACGGCATTGGCGTATTGGTCGATTGGGTACCGGGACATTTCCCGAAAGACGGCCACGGTTTGGCTTTCTTTGACGGAACTCACTTGTACGAACACGCCGACCCCCGCAAAGGCGAACACAAAGAGTGGGGAACCCTAGTATTTAACTACGGCCGCAACGAAGTGCGGAATTTCCTAGTATCAAACGCTCTGTTCTGGTTTGACAAGTACCACATAGACGGGATTCGCGTAGATGCGGTGGCCTCGATGCTGTATTTGGATTACTGCCGCGAACCCGGAGAATGGTTGACCAACCAGTACGGGGGCCGGGAAAATATCGAGGCGGCGGATTTTCTGCGGCAGGCGAATCACGTCATTTTTAGCTATTTCCCAGGGGCGCTGTCGATCGCCGAAGAATCTACCTCTTGGCCGATGGTATCTTGGCCGACCTATGTAGGCGGTTTGGGCTTCAACCTGAAGTGGAACATGGGTTGGATGCACGATATGCTCGACTACTACCACATGGACCCGTGGTTCCGCCAGTTCCACCAGAACAACATAACTTTCAGTATGTGGTACAACCACAGCGAGAATTTCATGCTGGCTTTGTCCCACGATGAGGTAGTCCACGGCAAAGCTCACATCATCGGGAAAATGCCAGGGGACGAATGGCAAAAGTTTGCAAACGTGCGGTGTTTGTTTACTTTTATGTTTGCTCATCCCGGAAAGAAAACGATCTTTATGGGGATGGAGTTCGGCCAGTGGCACGAGTGGAACGTTTGGGGGGATTTGCAGTGGCAGTTGCTGCAATTCGAGCCGCACCAAAAGTTAAAGCTATTTTTTAAGGATTTGAACAATTTGTACCGCAGCGAAACGGCACTTTACAGTCAAGATTTTGCTGAGGATGGGTTTGAGTGGATTGATTGCAGCGACAACCGGCACAGCGTCGTGGCATTTGTGCGCCGAGAGAAGGATGGCGACGAGTTTGTGGTGACGGTGTGCAATTTTACGCCGCAGCCGCACTCTCACTATCGCGTAGGAGTGCCGGAACCGGGTTTCTATACGGAGTTGTTTAACAGCGACGCGCGGGAGTACGGCGGCAGCAATATGGGGAATTTGGGGGGTAAGTGGACTGATGAGTGGTGGTTCCACAACAGTGCTTATTCGATCGACTTGTGTTTGCCGCCTTTGGGGGTGTTGATTTTAAAGATCGATCGGGCAAAAACAACAGCAAAATCTCAAGAGTTTTGATAACAGTTGACAGTTGACAGTTGACTAATGTTAGTGGTTATTGGTTATTGGTTAT
>NZ_JAUBRJ010000009.1:0-23357 GCF_036701805.1 Microcoleus sp. N3A4 | reverse complement strand
TGGTTATTGGTTATATTGGTTACTAGCAGCCCCAAGCGCGTCACCAATAACTAATAACTAATAACTAAATATTCGATGAAACTTTAGGCGAATCAACTGTTACTACTTCCGAAATAGACGGTTCCTCCACTCCGTCTAAATTGGGCAGCGGCATATGCTTCATTTCCCAAACTTTCAGCAAAATTAGATATTCATAAAAAGCTTGCAGCGTGCACCAAGCCAATCCCGCTTGACCGTCAAGAAATCCGCCGAGTAAAATATACATATAGAAAAAGCGCACGACAGGCCGCAAAGGCAAGCGCAAAGAAAAATCTTTCAAAGCGCGACGCCTTTCCACCTCCGACGCGCCAAACAATAAATCCCACCAATTTACTTGACCTGCTTCTAATTGGCGGAGAGTTTCAGCCGCCTCGTCAGTCGAGTAGCGGTTGTGCTTTTCAATCCAGCGGGAAAGACCTTTGCTGCAAGTATAGTGAGGGTAGGTTTCCTTCAAAAAGTGAGTAGGCCCGTTGCAGACTTCCCGTTCAGTGTGACCGTAGTCAGTAAACCACACTTGGTCTTTGCGAAACAGGCGCATTTGATAGCGGGGATATTGAGTGCTGCGGCGAATCCAGCGCTCCATAAATATTACTTTTTCAGCTACGTAATAGCCGATATACTCTTGACTTTCGATCGCCTTTAAGCATTCAGCAAACAGTGCAGGCGTCATCCGCTCGTCAGCTTCGAGGATGTAAACCCATTCGTACTTGCACGGGACTTCTTGGAGCATCCAAGTCCGCTGGCGTCCGTGAGTTTCAAAGCAGTGCTGCACTGTTTGCACGGCATAGTTCTGAACAATCTCAAGGGTGCGATCGCTGCTGAAAGAATCAACTACAATGATATCGTCACAAAGCAGTGCCGATTCAATGCAAGCGGCGATATCAATCTCTTCGTTGTAAGTCAGAATATAAATTGAGAACATTCCCAGCTTTCAGTAAGGGCAAACTATCAGGCAAATCAAGTATTTATTTCTCAGGGATGTCTCGACTTGCGCGATCCCTGCCAGCACAGATCACATTTTGCGACGGCCGAACCGCAGAATTCCCATACTTCTCAATCCAGTCCAACCAACAGTAATGTAGCCGATCGCTAACAGCAAACTGCTGATTCCCGTCTGCAAACTCGAATTTCTCGATCGAGTTCTCAACTCTTTCTCTTTTTGTTGCTTGCGCGTGCGAATCTCGTTGCGAGCTTGATTTGGCAGTTCTTGGGCTTGCTGTTCCAGGAATTTGTCGAGCGCTTTCGGGTCATTTTTTGACTCCTGAAGCACAGCTTTCAATTCCTTGGGAACATCTGGACTCTTGAGTGCTTGTTGCAGCTTCCCGTCGTCTTGCAGCAGCGCGGCTATCTGGGTGCGGCGCTGGCTTTTGAGCTGTTCTACCTGAGCTTTAAACTGATCGCTTTTAATTTGCGCCTCTAGTTGACTTTCCGCTTGTCCGGCTTCTTTATCCACTTGAACTAGAGCATCCTTGAGTTCCAAACGAGTATTGTTGAGGTGAACGGGAACCAGCAACAGGTAAATTAGCCCTAAGAAGCTGGAAATCAATAGCGCCCAGAATCGCAAGTCCAGCCAAACATTGCGCCTCTCAATAGAGACTCCACTGCTGCTGTCCACCCAAAAGCCAGTCATTAGCATGGCTATACCCATCAAAGGAATAATGCCCCGGTCAACTATCTGAGTTGCTGCGGCCAACTGCCAGCCTCGATTGAAAATGTCGGAGGTTTCTCCCGGCAGCGACAGAACAATGCAGTCAAGCAAAGCAGAGAGAATCAAGATAATCCCGACTACTTTTAGAGTTCGAGCAGCTACTGAAGAAAATTGACGGCTGTTAGTTGCTTTCATAATTCCTGTTAGATAATTCTACACCGTTAGATTCAAGGGGGTAGTTGACTGGATTTTGTTGAACGAGTTAAGTTATTTTCCACCAAAATAGCTCGTTCGGGTACTTACCTCGACTTTCCCCTGGGTTTTCACAGGCTGCGGTTGCGATCCCAAAGGGTCGAGTTTCTGCACGGGTATGCAGAGTTTGGCACAGGAGGCGGCGCGCTTCTGGGGTGGCTGTAAAGCTTGGTCAAGATAGCGCCCAGAAACTGCAGCAAGCAAATGCTGGCTTCGCCTGAGTCTGACGAATGCAGGGTACAGATGAGTTCTGCACGCTTGGGTTCCTTCTTTTAACTAGCTTTCGCTCGCGGCGGTGTCAGAAATAACAGACACAGGAGGATCGCGTTTGGTTGGGTTTCACCCCCTAGGGCTCCCACTCCCCGATCGCCTGCCAGAGGCCGTGGAACTAAATCCCCTGTCTTATAGTAATTGATATAACAGAGGGGTGGAATAAATAATTGTTTCCCAACCTTTTTAACGTCCAATTACCAGCGACACGATACGGCAGTCACAAATACACGAGTAGATGTTTTTTCCTTTTTCCTTCTGTTTAGCAGATCGCGAAGCCGAAGGCCATTTGTGCTTCTTCCTTTTTGCTTAAGAGTGACCAATTACTATAGCAATCCTTGCAGGAGTCGTAAATTTTTTACCCCACCCCAACCCTCCCCGAAGCCGCTCGCTCGGGAGTAAGAAATTTATAAATGATTTAGGATTGCTATAATTACCAATTACTAATGGCTAACTACTAATTATTGGCAGTTTGAGTGATAGATTGTTCAATGGCAAAGGTGCTCCGATATCACATTTTTTGGTAGGATAATCGATCGCTGTTCAAATTTGCTGGTGGTGACTGCAATGATTTCTGGTGTTTACACGTTGAGAGAACTCGAAGGAGCGATCGCATCCGATCCGGACAACTGGCGTCCGATCGTGTTTACTAACGGGTGCTTCGATATCCTGCACTGCGGTCACGTCCGGTATTTGCAGGCGGCAAAAAAGTTGGGGCGATCGCTCGTGGTGGGCTTGAATAGCGACGCCAGCGTGCAAGCTATCAAACCGCAGCAGCCGGGATTGCCGCCCCGCCCGATCGTACCGGAAAATCAGCGAGCCGAAGTGTTAGCTGCCCTCAAACCAGTAGACGCGGTAGTAATTTTTTCCGAGATTACAGCAACTAAACTGATAAATATCCTGAAGCCAGATATATACGTTAAAGGAGGCGACTATCAACTCGAAACTCTGCCGGAAGCACCGGCTGTTATCGCCGGAGGCGGCAAGATTTCCTTGATCGAAATAGAAGTTCCGAGTTCTACCAGCGCGATTGTCAAACGCATTTTGCGGTTAGGTATTTAACCCTCGATCGCAAACAGCAAACAGTGAGCTAAACTCAGAAGTTGCCCCATCAAAAAAGACTCTTAGTGCGATCGCTCGTACAACTTCATCCCAATTGTTACGCAGGAGATAATTTCAATGGAACTCACAAGCAATAACACGATCGCGGAAATCCTAGACAGACACAAAGCAGAGCTACTAGCAGATTGGCTCAAAGAACTGCAAAATACCGGGCTGCGGCGGGACGACTTGATGAGAGCCAAAGAATTGCGCTCCGAGTGTCAAGAGTTCCTGCAATTGCTCCACATTGCAGTGGGGCACGGTAACTTTAGCGACATCCAGACACCCGAATGGGAAAATATGCGGCTGCTGCTAGCAGAAGTTTCGCGATCGCGCGTTCAGAGAGGCTTTACTCCCTCAGAGATAGCGAGTTTCATTTTATGCTTCAAAAAGCCATTGTTCGATCGGCTTTGTCGCGAACTTACACAAAACCGCGACGCACTTGTCGAACAACTTTGGCTTTCCACCAGTTTATTAGACCAGCTAGGCCTTTGGGTGACAGAAATCTTTCTCAAAGCTCGCGAAGAAGTCATCGAACGCCAGCAGCAAGAAATGCTCGAATTGTCAACACCCGTAGTCAAACTTTGGCAAGGCATTCTCGCTTTGCCCATGATCGGGACTCTCGACAGCGCCCGCACTCAAATAGTCATGGAAACTCTGTTGCAGGAAATCATGGAAACCGGCTCAGAATTTGCGATTTTAGACATTACAGGTGTGCCGACTGTTGACACTTTAGTTGCTCAACATTTATTAAAAACAGTCGCCGCAGCCCGTTTAATGGGTACTGAGTGCATCATCAGCGGCATTCGCCCGCAAATAGCTCAAACCATAGTTCACTTGGGAGTTGACTTGCAAGATATTCTGACAAAAGCGACTTTAGCAGATGCTTTTAAAGTCGCTTTGCAGCGCCAAGGTTTAACTATAAGAAATATTCAAGAGGAAAAATAAAAATATTGCCTTTTTGACTAAAAAATTAAGTGAAAAATAAAATCGAGGTGGATTTGTGGAACGGATACCGATACTTCAAATGGGAGAATTTCTGCTAGTAACAATTCAAGTAGATATGCACGACCGCTTAGCAATGACGCTGCAAGACGACCTGACAAACCGCATCGTCAAAACCGGAGTCAAAGGTGTTTTAATAGAAATCTCTTCCCTCGAAATAGTAGATTCTTTTATCGGTCGTATCATCAACAATATCGCTAGTATGTCGCGAATTTTAGATGCTGAAACAGTTGTGGTCGGGATGCAGCCAGCGGTTGCGATCACGCTCGTTGAGTTGGGGCTTTCCCTGACAGGAGTCCGCACAGCTTTAAGCGTTGAAAAGGGCATGATTTTGTTGCGAAAATCCTTGGGTTTTTCTCCTGGCGAGAATGCGCGAGCAGTCGATAAATTGTCCCATAACTGAGGCACAGGCAGTAATGAAATCTGGTTTGTTTGTAGATAGCTTGTTGACAAACTCAAGATTGCTGACAAGAAACTGGGTGGATGAGCGTAAGTCCTATGTTTTGTCGAGAAGTTCTGTTTTAGTAGAGTAGCCATGTCAAAACGTGAGACACTAGAAATCCGATCGTCATCCGATATAGTCCACGTCCGACAGCAAGTGCGAATTTGGGCTGTAGCAATGGGATTCGGTTTAGTAGACCAAACGAAAATCGTTACCGCAGCCAGCGAACTCGCCCGCAATACTGTAGACTACGGCAAAGGGGGAACTGTAACTCTCGAAACGCTCCAATTAGGAACCCGCAAAGGGCTGCGGCTGGTATTTGAAGACAAGGGCCCGGGAATTCCCGACATCGAATTGGCAATGACTGACGGTTATACTTCTAATCAGGGTTTGGGTTTGGGACTCAGTGGTTCTAAGCGGTTGATGCACGAATTTGAGATTGTTTCCAAAGTGGGTAAGGGGACTAAAATTGCGATCGTCCGCTGGCGGTGAGAAAGTAATACGATTTGAGAGTTGAGATTTTAGATTAAAGAATTGGGAATGACTGATGACGATCGGGGTTTGGAGCTTGCGTATAGGTGTATTATTTTTTTAATTGGTATAAAGAACAACTAGCAAAGCCAAGAAGTGATTCTGGGAATCCCGCACCATACCCGGAGAGGGTTGGCGTATAGAGGATTTTATTATGAGAGCTGATCAAAAATGATAGATGCCGTAGCCCTGCCCGTAACAGAAGAAAGTCAAGTTGGAGAAGCACGGCGAATCGCAGTAGCTCTCGCGGCCGAAGTCGGATTTAACGAGACCGATCGCGGTAAAGTGGCAATTGTTACCACCGAAGCAGCAAAAAACGCGGTCAAGCACGCCCGCGAAGGAGAACTTTTGCTGCGAACATTCAAAACAGCGGCAGGATACAGCATTGAAATAGTAGCGCTAGACCGGGGGCAGGGAATGGCAAATGTTGCGCTGTGTCTGCGGGACGGTTTTTCTACAGCGGGAACCCCGGGAACTGGATTGGGGGCAATTAAACGCCTCTCTAGTTTTTTTGATATTCATTCTGTACCGAAACTGGGGACGGCCTTATTAATGCGGCTGGAACCGACCCAAAATAGCCGGGAAGCCTCCCAAAACTGCAATTACTTGGAATTTGGAGTCGTCCACTTGCCCAAAGCAGGAGAGCAAATTTGCGGGGATTCCTGGGCTGCGGAAAATCATCTGGATAAAAACCTGATTTTAGTTGCAGACGGGCTCGGCTACGGGGATTTGGCCCAGGAAGCGTCTCAGGAAGCAGTGCGGGTATTTGAGGAAAACGTTAAACTGGGGCCGAAAGCAATTTTAGAGAAGGCGCACGGTGCTTTAAAAAATACCAGAGGAGCGGCTGCGGCGATCGCCCAAATCGATCGTACCCAACAAACAATTTGTTTTGCCGGAATTGGCAACATCAGCGGTGTAGTGGTCACAGACAACCAAACCCGCAGCATGGTTTCCTACAACGGCACAGTTGGACATATGATGCGAAAAGTAGCAGAATTTGTCTATCCTTGGTCGCAGCAGTCCATACTCATCATGCACTCCGACGGTTTGGCGGCGCAGTGGAATTTAAACCGCTACCCAGGTTTAGCCTCCAGACATCCTGCTTTAATCGCAGCCGTGCTCTACCGGGACTTCAAACGCACTCGCGATGACATGACAGTTATAGTAGCTAAGGTCAGGAACCCCATAGCTAAAGCTAGGGGCTTGCAAACTGTTCGGCTCTAACGAGCCCAAGCAAGCAATCCCGAACCTGACCAGCCTAAGACTTAACCACAAGTCTACGTTTTCAAGGTCACGATACCGACAAATGCGTAGCTAGTTTGTTGCTCTATCGTTGATTGTTAAACATCTTTAGCGGGGTTAAGGAAGTGCAATTAACCTAACAAGCCTTGAAAACCTTGGCGAAGCTAACGTTACGAGAAATCAGAAGAGACGCAATAATGTCTAACCAAATCCTAGTTTTAGATACCAATCGCAAACCGCTAACACCCTGTACGCCAGGGATGGCACGGTCATTACTTAAAGCCAGAAAGGCTACTGTCTTTCGCCGATACCCGTTCACCATCATTATCGCAAAGGAAGTTCAAGATACTCCAGAATCTCTAACCTTAAAATTAGATCCTGGTAGCAAAACAACGGGCATTGCTTTACTTAAAAATGACAAATTGATTTGGGCAGCAGAGTTAACCCACAGAGGAGCAACTATCAAAGATGCTCTATTATCACGCCGCCAATTACGGAGAAGGCGGCGTAATCGCAAAACTCGGTATCGCAAACCCAGATTTCTAAATCGCATTCGTCCTCAAGGTTGGTTAGCGCCCAGCTTACAACATCGAGTAGATACGACGTTCACTTGGGTTAATCGTATTTCTCGCTATGCCCCTGTGAGTTCCCTTGTTCAGGAGTTAGTCAGGTTTGACTTACAATTGATGCAAAACCCTGAAATCAATGGCGTTGAATATCAGCAGGGAAAACTGCAAGGCTACGAAGTCAGACAATATTTGCTCAACAAGTTCAATCATCAGTGCGTCTACTGTGGCGCAAAAGATACAAAGTTAGAGGTCGAGCATATCCATCCACGTTCTAAAGGTGGCTATAATAGGGTTTCTAACCTGGCTCTGGCTTGCCATCCCTGCAACCAGCGGAAAGGTAATCAAGATATCAAAGATTTCCTCTCAGGCAAACCTGAAATTTTAAAGAGGGTATTGGCACAGAGCAAATCACCTTTAAAAGATGCAACAGCAATTAACGCTACCCGATGGGCTTTATTCAATGCGTTGAAAGCAACAGGTTTAGCTGTCAGCACTGGATCGGGCGGCAAGACACAATTCAATCGGACTCGGTTAGGGCTTCCCAAAACCCATTGGCTTGATGCTGCCTGTGTTGGCGAAACTCCGACGCTAGAAGTTTTGACCTTGCAACCATTGTCCATCGAATCAACAGGGCATGGGACTCGCCAAATGTGCGGTACCAATAAATTTGGTTTTCCAATTCGTCACCGTACAAGAGTCCAGATTCACAAAGGTTTCCAGACAGGCGATATCGTTAAAGCAGCCGTTACCTCTGGAAAGAAAATCGGCTCCTATGTGGGACGGGTTCTTTGTCGAGCAACTGGTAGTTTCGACATCGCTACAACGACTGGAAGAGTGGCGGGCATCAGTCACAAATATTGCACACCAATCCATAAAAAAGATGGTTACAACTATAGCTATTGATTTGACTGTTGAGGGGGCATCGAACCCAATCAACAACCACTCTTATCTATCCCCATGTCTGAAGCCAGAGGTTTCTCGGAGGTTTTGGTGAAAAGCAGCGTGAGTTACCCAATCCTGACGACGGAAGTCCGCTTTGAACAAGACATCGTACAAGTACGCCAAAGAGCTCGCCAAATTGCTAAAGGGCTGGGATTCGATTCCCAAGTACAAACCCGCATCGCCACAGCAGTTTCCGAAATTGCCCGCAATGCTTTCAAATATGCAGGCGGCGGCAAAGTAGAATTCATTGTGGAAGGGGAATCGCCCCAAATTTTTCGGACTCGGATTTCTGACACCGGGCCGGGAATTGCGGATTTAGCGACTGTGTTGGGCCCCAATTTTCGATCGCAAACCGGCGCGGGACTCGGTTTAGCAGCAGCGAAACGGTTGATGGACGAAGTGCAAATCGACTCTCGGCCCGATCGCGGAACTGCCGTACAATTAATGAAGCAGTTTTCCAAACAGATGCCTGCGCTGAGTGCGATCGAACTAAATAAATTAGTTGACAAACTAGCGCGCCAAATTCCCGAAGATCCCTATGCCGAAATTCAGCAGCAAAATCAAGAATTACTGCGTACTTTAGACGAACTCCGCCAGCGTCAAGAAGAACTCGTACAATTAAATCAACAACTAGAAGATACCAATCGCGGAGTCCTCGCACTTTACGCCGAATTGAACGACAAAGCCGAATCTCTCCGGCGCGCCAGCGAACTCAAAACCAGCTTTCTATCCGATATGAGCCACGAGTTTCGCACTCCGCTAACGGCAATTATGAGCCTTTCCGAAATATTGTTACATCGCCTCGACGGAGAACTTTCAGCCGAACAGGACAAGCAAGTAAATTACATTTACAAATCCGCCCAGTCTCTCGCAGAACTTGTCAACGACTCGTTAGATTTAGCCAAAGTGGAAGCGGGAAAACTAACTGTTCGCGTGGCTGATTTTGAAGTCGAAGATTTGTTCAGCGCGCTGCGTGGCATGATGCGCCCTCTGCTGCCCCAAAACTCGGATGTTGCTCTGATTTTTGAAGCCCCTCTCGAACTTCCAACCCTCACCACAGACGAGGGAAAAGTTTCTCAGATTTTGCGGAATCTGATTTCTAATGCCCTCAAATTTACCGAAGCAGGCGAAGTTCAAGTTGCTGCGGAAATAGGAGACGGGGGAACAATTACTTTTTCCGTAACAGATACGGGTATCGGCATTTCCCCAGCCGATCGAACGCGGATTTTTGAAGAATTTGTCCAACTCGAAAATCCCTTGCAGAAGCGCGTCAAAGGCACCGGGTTGGGATTGTCTCTGTGCAAAAAACTGGCAGAATTTCTGGGGGGAAGCATTGAAATAAAAAGTTCGCTGGGAACGGGTTCGACTTTTTTGGTCAAACTGCCGATCGTGTATCCTGGAGATACAGAAAACCCTTTGGAAATGTCCGCTGCTAAGGGGGATGAAATACCGCAGGCGATCGCCAATTCTCGATCGCCTGCGCCGGATTCAGCAGCAAAAGTTTTGATTGTGGAGAATGAAGATAGTTTTTCGGTATTTGCTGAAAAACTTGCTGGCAGAAATTCATTGTACCGCGATCGAGGTCGCCAACGCTGCTGAAGGTTTGGGTTCGGCTGCTCTTTGAGCAACCGCCAGCAATTTTTATCGACATGATGATGCCGGCTATGACCGAATTTGAGGTTTTGGAAGAGTTGAAATGCGATCGGGCTACTTGTCAAATACCTGCTATCGCGATCGATTCAAAACATTTTCGGTTATACCAATTCTCGCCTCCAGAAAGCAACAGTGATGAGTGTGGGTTTGTTTGCGCTCACCTGAGCTCCGGGTGCGTCGCTCAAAGATTGTGGATATTCTTTAAGATTTACGGGTGGCGACACACCATACAGATACTGTTGCATGAGTTTTGAGAATTAGTATTACATCACTCCTTGGCTGTGCGGGATGCTAACACTGCACGGTGAAAAATATTATTCCGGTGCAAAGGGAAACGATATCAGGGATTGTAGCTTTTGAGGACTGAAGTCCGATGCTGCGAACCTAATTATATTTTTTTCACCGTATTTTATCTTGTTCGTAAGAGAGTTAATCTATAGCAGGCAAAATTTATTTAATTTGCAACACCATTTAACCTTTGTGCTGTAAAATGTAGCAGTTATCAGTTGCCGACTATACAGTAGGGACTTACCGAGTGCCTGTTTTCCTGTCGGCGATCGGCTAAAATCCACGATAAATCTCGTTCTTAGCAAAGTCTCGATAAAAAATAATGCAACAGCAGGCTCGCGATCCAAACCCATACAAAATCAGCCATTCCCAATTCTAAAATCTAAAATCTAAAATCTAAAATCTAAAATGGCGCGATCCAAACCAATACAAAATCAGCAATTCTAAAATCTAAAATCTAAAATCTAAAATGGCGCGATCCAAACCAATACAAAATCAGCAATTCTAAAATCTAAAATCTAAAATCTAAAATCTAAAATGGTATGACTTTCATCTCCCTTCAATATGCCCTGTTTCTGTTAGTTTTGTTCGCGGCTTACTGGTTGGTTCCGCTCAGGTGGTGGCGGTTGTTTATCATGCTGGCGGGTAGTCTAATTTTTTACGCTTCGCTGCAAATTTGGTACATTCCTTTGCTGTTAATCGGTGTTTTGTTTAATTACTGCTTGGCGATGGCGATTGGGGAACCTCTCGATTGGCGGATTGCTAATGAATCTTGGAACCGCCGCCGTTTGTTGCTGCTGTGGATAGGAATTGGGCTGAATGTTTTGCTGCTTCTGGGTTTTAAGTATGTGCCTTTTTTCTTGAGTTCGATCGGCACTTTGTTAAATTGGCCTTTTGCTATCGACAGTGCTGACTGGGTGAAAACTCATGTCATCGCACCCCTGGGATTGAGTTTCTTTTGCTTTGAGTGCATTGCTTATTTGATTGACGTGTACCGAGGCGCGCCGGCTGCTACTTCCCTGCTAAACTTTGCTGCTTACAAGTTGTTTTTCCCGAAACTAATTTCCGGCCCGATTACTCGGTATCACAACTTGATCTATCAACTGAAAACTCAGGAATTTCCGACGCCCGATCGCATTTCCGAAGCGCTTTGGACGATCGCCTTCGGTGCAGTAAAAAAAGGTCTTTTCGCAGATAACTTGGGAATTTATGTCGATTTAAGTTTTACCAATTTGCAGCGGGCGGGTAGCGAGGATTTGTGGCTGGCGATTTTTGCTTACGGGCTGCAACTTTATCTCGATTTTAGCGGCTATGTTGACATGGCGCGCGGTACTGCTTTGCTGCTGGGTTGGTATTTGCCGCCAAATTTTGATTTCCCTTATTTTAGTGCCAGCATAGCCGATTTTTGGCGGCGCTGGCACATGACTTTAGGGGATTGGTTGCGGAATTATTTGTATTTTCCTTTGGGGGGTTCGCGAGTCGGTTTGTGGCGCACTTGTCTGAATTTGTCGATCGTCATGTTAATTGCGGGAATTTGGCACGGGGCGGCTTGGGGATTTATTGTGTGGGGGGGTTTGCACGGTTTGGCTTTGGCGGTTCACCGGCTGACTGATGTGGTGTTTAAGCGCTTGCGGATGGAGTTTTTGTGGGAAAATCCGATCGGCATTGCGATCGGTTGGCTGTTGACTCAAGCGATGGTTTTTGGTAGTTGGATATTTTTCCGGCTTCCCGATTTAAAAGATTCTGGATGGGCGATTTCGCATTTGTGGGGACACACTGCTGACGTGCAGTTTGCAGATAAAGTTTATGTGGAAGTTTTGGGTTTGGAAAGAGTAGATTTAACTTGGATGTTGGCCGCTTTGGCCGCGGGAATGCTGGGGAATTATGCGTTGAGTCGGGGTTTGAAATTGGAGTTAAATTGGCCGGTGAAATTGGTGTTAGTGCCGCTTTCTTTGTATGCGGTTTGGGTGTTGGCTCCCGAGGGCGGTTTGCCTTATATTTATTTTGATTTTTAGGGTATTACAGCATATTTCAGGTTCATGAAGTACAGTAACAGTTATATTGTGTGGTGTTAATCAGTAGGGTGCGTCGCTGCTTCATATTTGATAAAACTTGCAGATCCCCCGTGGGCGACGCACCTTACGCGGGCGAGATCAAGATTGTGTGTACTACATATACATGGAATATGCTGTATTTTATTTCCTACAATCATCAATCTTATAGCCTTTCTCAAAAAGATGAGGTATGACTGACAGCTTACATAACCACCCAAACTAAGAGGGCTGAAGCCCAACAACGTCCGCGAATCTTTCTGAGAACCGCTATATACCAATTATTAAAAGTAGGGACACGGCATTGCCGTGTCCTGCTCCCCGCGCCGGACACGGCATTGCCGTGTCCCTACAGATGCTAATTTTCAGAATTGGTAAGTAGTAGGACACAATTAATTACCCAAAATACCGCCTAAAAACCTTGCCTCTTCAAAAGGCTTGATGTAATTAATTGTGTCCGGTTACTTATAAGAACACCAGTCACTCCAGCTACCGACATAAAGTTTAGCATCGGGAATTCCGGCGATTTCTAAAGACAGTAAATTAACGCAAGCCGTCACCCCAGAACCGCAGTAAACAATAACTTCGTCCGCTTTTTCTACTTCCACCCACCGCTGTTTTTGTTCGGAGGCCGATCGCACTTTTCCAGTTTCATCCGTCACCCCTTGCCAAGGATAGTTAACCGCACCCGGAATGTGACCTGCAATGGGGTCGATCGGCTCCCGCAAACCTTCATATCTCTCGCTTTCCCGCGAATCAATCAAAACCTTTCCCGGCAGGTCTTTGCGCTCTTTCACAGCCTCAATATCTACCGCCAAATCCTGCTGCAGTTGGGCCGCAAATTTACCCTCGCGGGGTTCTGGCAAAGTATTTGTTACCGGATATCCAGCCGCTTTCCAGGCGCTGAAACCCCCGTCTAACAAAGCAACCTTGCTGTGTCCCATATATCGCAGCAGCCACCACAAACGAGCCGCAAAAGCCAGCCGCGAATCGTCATAAGCGACGACTAAAGTTTCTGCTGAATTAATGCCGATCGCGCTCAATTTATCAGCTAATTCTTCAATATTTGGCAGCGGATGTCTACCGCCATGTTTACCAACTGAACTCGCGAGGTCACGATTTAAATCTAAATAGAAAGCTCCCGGAACATGACTTTCTTGATATTGTTTTTGTCCCAATTCTGGGTCAGCGAGGGAAAACCGACAGTCAATAATTATAACTTGCGGATTTTCGGTATTGGCGGCCAACCATTCTGCAGAAACGATTAAATTGTTGTCATTCATAATTTTAAAATCTGTGCTTTAACATCTATCGAGAAGGAGGTGTTTTCTCGGGTTCTGCTTTTTCTAAAGTGGATTTTTTAGAATTTGCTTTCTCCGAAGCTGCTTTTTCAGAAGTGGATTTTTGAGGAGTTACTTTCTCGGAACTTTCTTTTTTTGAATTGGATTTTTGAGGAGTTATTTTCTCGGAACTTTCTTTTTGCGAATTGGATTTCTTAGGAGTTGCTTTCTCCGAAGGTGGTTTTTCGGCTGTTGCGGGAGTTGGAGTTGGTGGAGGGGGATTTACTGCTGCTTCTTGAGCGTAAAGCAGATATTTCTGATACTCGATCACTTTTGCTTGAGCTAGTTGATGGTTGGAGCTAGACATCGGTACTCTTCTCATTAATGAAACCGCTTCTTGCCAGCGATCGGCAATTGTCGTCCAATCTTCTTTGGTTTTTGCCGATCGCCCCAATTCTGCTGCTTTGAGCGCGCTGTTAACTGCCTCTCGAAAAGTATCCGGTGCATTTGCTAAATTTGCTGTTTCATCTAGATTCTGCCCCGCAGTTGCTCCCGGCTCGTTCACAATCTTACCGACAAATGCCACCACGGCGATCGCCAACATACCCGTCACCAGCCCTACTACAATGAAAGTCGATCGCAGCCGGTTCTCAAATGCAGCAAGTTCCGGCGGTTTCTCCTCCTCAATATTATTCTGGGTTTCTGTGCGATCGTCCGTATTAGCAACAGCAGTATTTGGCACAGATTCTTCCGCAAAGCTCTGTGGTTCAAAAGTGCTGCTCTCCAGACTAAACTCTTGACTCCAAGCAGCAGCAATTTGACCGCTTTCTCGGCCTTCAACCTTCACTTTGCGAATCGAATCCGGCTGCAAATTCGTCAGTTGGCTGCGGACGAAATCAACTAATGTATCTTCTATCGGTACCTGCTCGGCCTCAAGAATTACATCCAAACAGTCGCCGTCGAGATTCGCGGAGGCTGTGATGCCTTCAGATTGCAACTGGCTGTTGAGCGAAGATGCGATCGCAGTGGCGATATCTCCCTGCTTGGCAAGTTCCTGAAAATTAAGCTCTGTCATAGCTGGACACCTGATAACGCAGAAGATAGAAGGTAGAAGGCAGAAAAAATGAAAAAGTCAGAAATAGTTTTTTGGAGTTGAAAACACAATAACTGAAATTCAACAAATAGTATAATATATCGCGGCCAATCCAAGCCCAAAGATGCAAATTATCACTCTCGCTACCCCTGGCATCCCTTGGGAAAAGACTTCAGTCCTTTCTACGAACCGAACTCAGGTTTACAGTACAGCCAAAAATCCTCTCGCTAAGTTGCCAAATACCGCTGCTTCAACCTGGTAATTGATACCGGGGACGCAACTTCAGATACCGCAACGGCCTTAACTCGAACCGCAAGCACCGTCCCTAAAACTGACATCCGGCTGGAAAAAGCCTCGATCGCGCGGATTCGAGATTGGAGATTAGAGATTAAAAAATTGTGCCATCGCAGTGCCATCGACGGACAGCGAGTGATATCATCAGTTAGTCAATATTCAAGTTTTTATAGCAAAAAACTCGATCGCACAATGATAGCAATAGCAATTTTAGCGGCTGGACGCGGCACGCGCATGAAATCTGACTTGCCCAAAGTTTTACACGAATTGGGCGGTCGATCGCTAGTTGAGCGAGTCCTCCAAAGTTGTCAAGAAATTGAAATTTGCCGGCGACTTGTCATCGTCGGTTATCGAGGTGAACTCGTTAAACAATCCCTGATTGAAGGTAAAGAAATAGCGGACAATCCTCAATCTCCTCCCCTAGAATTTGTAGAACAAACCGAACAATTGGGAACCGGTCACGCCATCCAACAATTGCTGCCTCACTTAGAGGGATTTCAAGGAGATTTGCTGGTGTTAAATGGGGATGTACCTTTGCTGAGGGCAGAAACTATCAAACAATTGATGGCAGTTCACAAACAGCACCAAAACTCTGCTACTTTATTGACAGCTAATTTGCCGAATCCTCAAGGATACGGGCGAGTATTTACCGACAGTCAAAACTTGGTACAACAAATTGTCGAAGACCGCGACTGCACACCAGATCAAAAGCAAAACCACCGAATTAATGCAGGTGTTTACTGCTTTCACTGGCCTGATTTAGAGAAAATTTTGCCAGAATTGAAGGCAGACAATGACCAAAAAGAATATTACCTAACTGATACGGTAACTTTCCTCAATCCGGTGAGGGCGGTGGATGTGGAAGATTATCAAGAAATATTGGGAATTAACGATCGCAAACATTTAGCCACAGCTTGCGATATTTTGCAAACGCGGGTAAAGGACAAGTGGATGACGGCGGGAGTGACGCTGCTAGATCCCAGCAGCATTACGATCGACGATACCGTAGAGTTGCAGCCGGATGTGGTAATTGAACCGCAAACTCACTTGCGGGGACAAACTGCGATCGCCTCTGGGAGTCGCATCGGCCCCGGCAGTTTGATCGAAAACAGTCAAATTGGGGAAAATGTGACTGTGCTTTATTCGGTGGTTTCTGACAGTATTGTGGCCGAAAATTCGCGCGTTGGCCCTTACGCACATTTGCGGGGACACGCAGAAATTGGGGCGAACTGTCGCGTCGGCAATTTTGTAGAATTGAAAAACACTCAACTCGGCGATCGAACTAATGTCGCTCACTTGTCTTATTTAGGCGACGCGACTTTGGGAGAAAAAGTCAACATCGGTGCTGGGACTATTACGGCGAATTACGACGGAAAAAACAAGCACAAAACTCAAATAGGCGATCGCACTAAAACTGGTTCCAACAGCGTGCTTGTGGCACCGATAACTTTGGGAGAAGATGTGACTGTAGCGGCGGGTTCTGTGGTGACGGAAGATGTGCCGAATGACTGTTTAGTAATTGCCCGTTCCCGGCAAGTTGTCAAACCAGGTTGGAAGTTGAAAGAACCTAAAAAGTGAACGATTGTTCAGTTTTTATATAATGCGTGATTTTATTATGTAGGGTGCGCCGGATCGCGCACCTTACCGCCTCAATTTATCGTGTCAAATCACTTTTTGGGTAATACCAATTCTCGCCTCCAGAAAGCAACAATGATGAGTGTGGGTTTGTTTGCGCTCACCTGAGCTCCGGGTGCGTCGCTCAAAGATTGTGGATATTCTTTAAGATTTACGGGTGGCGACGCACCCTACAAATACTGTTGCATGAGTTTTGAGAATTAGTATAAGTCATGTAAACATACAGCATATTCCAGGTTCATGAAGTACACTATAAAGCTATATTGTCTGGTACGTGTTATGTAGGGTGCGTCGCTGCCGCGGCAGTCAATGGAACTTGCAGATTGACTCTGAAAGCGACGCACCTTACTTACTACAAGATTGTGTGTACCAAATATACATGGAATATGCTGTAACTTCAGTGCGATCGCGCGTTCAGATAGTTGTTAATCGCTTTGGCAATTTTTGCTTGCTGGTAGAGGTTCATAGTGTTGGGCAGGGATATGCGAGATCCTCCACCAACTAACAGTCTGACTTGGTACCAAGTGTCATTTTGCCGATCTTTTGTTCGATCGACTTCCACGCCATAAATCTCGCACAAAGAGTGTGTAATGACTTTACGCCCTAACAAACCCCGCTGTTTCACAGTCAAGGTGTTTAAATTGCCATCGAAGCTGTAGATTTCATTCTTTCTCAACACGATCGCTCCGACTGCTGCGAGCATAAATAGGCCTCCTATACATCCACACCAGCGATCGTCTTGGCTTAAGCGCAGCCATCGATTTTTTGCATTTTTAACAAAAAAATTGATTTCAGATGCAACAGCCTGTTTGTTCCCCCAGGTAGTCGAGTTAGCAGTGAAAGGAACATCGCCAACAGAAGTCAAAAGTACAACTCTGCTTTTATAGCCGCATCTTTGAACTTTAGCTCCTTGCAAAGAAGCAAGCTGAATTTCTTGGATGTTTGAACCCAGTAAATTGGATCGCACAATCTGGCAATTTCCTTGTTTTGCCTGCAATCGCTGGCAGATCAGGGTTGTTTTATGATAATCAAAAGCCAGCCAGAACAGTCCAAATACCATTAATAAACAACTAGGGAGCCAAAAATCAAATATGCTTTGAGTCTGAATTATTAGTTCAGTTGCTGTTTGCTTAATTATTTTCATTGATCTCACCATTTGATTCCAAAAATGATGCTACAGATCGACTTCCTGACGCCGCTCCACCGAATTGTTAACTTATATATTATTTGAAGTCGTCCGCTGCCCTGATTTTTTTTATTTTGCTAATAGATTAGCACTAAAATGTCTGGCAGACAACAAATGTCCCGAGTTTCTTGGCAACTGCGTTTGAGATAGCTTTCCGTCATTTATCCTTGATTATTGACTTGAGCGATCGCACTTTTAGCAGCAGGTGTATTGCTAAGCGTGCGATCGCGTCGTCGCTTTTGAGAAGCTGCTAACAAATCCTCCCCAAAAACTAATGATTGTTCGGCGCTTGAATGAGACCGGAGTTTGTGGCAGTATTTTATGATTCAAGGAAGGTTTGATGAAGAGACAAATCAACTATTTTTTGAAATAAGTTTGGTAGCGGCTGATGGGGAAGTCATATTTGCGGATGCGCTTCTAGATACGGGATTCACCGGTTGGTTGGCGATAAACAGCCAAGATTTAGATTTTAATTGGCAGCTTGTAGATGATGAATACCCCATGAAGACTGCACGAGGAGAAGGTAATTTTAGTATTTATATCGGCACTGTGCAAATTGACCAAAAATTTTTTGATAGTACCCGCCACGTGATTTATCCGTGGAATCAATCCAAAATCTAAAATCTAAAATCCTCAAGCCCCCGAATTTATCCGTGGGGTCAATCCAAAATCTAAAATCTAAAATCTAAAATCGAATGACGGTCAAGAATTTAATGTTCCTGTGGTAGCAGGAGATGAGATACCAGAAATTATCATCGGGATGGAATGGCTGAAAACTAAACGGTTAGTGGTAGATTTGGCGGCGGGAATCCTGACAATCAAGCATCCAGGATACAAGCCCCCGGATTCATCCGTCCAGAAATAAAAAACCTGTATCCGATGAAACTTGCCCCCCGAATTTATCCGTGGGGTCAGTCGATTTTAGATTTGAGATTTGAGATTTTAGATTTATCCCACAGATGCAATCTGGGAGCTTGAACTAGGGTCTAAAATTTTTATCTTTCCACGACTTAAGTACGTGGCACGGTATCCGTTTGTGGGCTAAGTCAATGCTTCAATGCTTTAATCTCAAATCTCAAATCTAAAATCTAAAATCGATTGACTTTGGGGTGAAGTTTTTGGCTCGTTACGGGATAGGTACCGTTCATCTTAATATCAAGTCCGAATCGGAACGACGCTACCGGACATGATAAGCTGTTCTGCATTTAAACTACACAGTCAAAATTTGATAAAGTTCTTGTGGGGTGGGCCAGAAAGCCCGCACAAAAAATGCAATTTAGATGTAGAACAGCTTACAGCGTATTCCATGTATAGCAATCCTAAATGATTTGCTTGCATTATACGCGAGCTTTCTGGCTCGCACTGCAAGGATTCTGGTCTCGATCGAGAGAGGCGGCTGATGCGAGGATTGCTATATATGTGGTAAGCTGTGGAGCATTTAAACCATTAACGCTCCAGGTAAGGTGCGTCAGCTAGAACACTTACTATACATGGGAAACGCTTCTCTACTGACGCACCCTACTATCCTCCTTTAAATGCCGAACAGCTTACACATAATCGAATGGCAAGCATCGGTGCGTCGCCATCTATAATCTGCAACTTCTATCCAATATCTCGCAGCGACGCACCCTACAGATTAATTAAATTTGCATACTCTGAAAAAAAGCACATATCCCTTATTCCGTAGGGACACAGCAGTGCTGTGTCCTGATGTTTGTAGCCGACATTCACAGCTCTTTTTTAAGCAATAAAAACCAGCGTTCCCTTGCTCGTTTCCAAGGTATCGCCCATTTGGATACCGTTGTGAAAAGCACCCAAAATCACCTCGCTAGTTTTGCCGATCGCGATCGCACCGCTAGCATCAATTCCAATTGCGCCAAAATCCCGTTGGCGATCGTCAGCTTCAGCAAAAGAACGCTCAAAAGCAGCTTTCAAACTCAAACCGTCTGTCACCCGAATCACAATTCGCGCCGCCAAACACTCGTCCATAATGTGCTCGCCAATCCCCGTACAGCTTACCGCCGCACTCCCGGCGGCGTAATTTCCCGCCGGCATCGCCGAGTCGCTAACCCGCCCGATGCGCTCAAAACCCTTGCCGCCAGTCGAAGTCCCAGCAGCCAAGTGTCCCCGGGCATCCAAAGCTACGACTCCGATCGTACCCAGACCCGCCGGTTCCGCCACCACGTCAGCCATTGCTTTGCTAAAATTGCCTTGGCGTTCCTGCATCCACTCGTGCAAGCGCAAATCCGTCATCGGATCGTAAATCGGCAATTGAAGTTCTCGCAGCAATTCCGCCGAACCAAAATCAGAGAGTACCCGATCGTCCGAATTCTGCAAAAATTTAGCAAGTTCGATCGGATTTTGAACGCGAGAAACATTAATCGCCCCGCTGAAACGCTGCACCAAACCGTCCATCAGCGAAGCACTCATCCGAATTTGACCGTCCGACTGCACCACAGAACCGGTACCGGCATTGAATCGCGGGTCATCTTCGAGCAATTGGCAGCCCCGCACCACTGCATCTACGGCACTTGCACCGTTTTTCAGCAGCGGATAAACTTCTTCCAAAACATCGTAAAGCGATTTCCGCACCGCCTCAATTCCGCCTTTACTGTGTAGAGAACTGCCGGCACCGCCGTGAATAACTAGCTTTGGTTGTATTTGTTGCGATGCCATAATTTATAACCTAATAACCTAAAATTTTTCCTTTGCAATCTTACCCTCGATCGAGCAACTTGCCCTAAATTCTTAATCTCCATCGCCCGAACGGCCGCGGCGACAGCGTTCGGAGCAGTATTTAACCTCATCCCAGCAGTCCGCCCATTTTTTGCGCCAAGTAAAAGGTCGATCGCACACCGGGCACATTTTTGTCGGTAAATCGGATTTCGATCGCTGCTTTGCCATGCTAATTTTGACAATAGATTAACGAATTCACATCTTGTACCATTTTTATGAACAGGCAAGATGCCTGTTCCACAACAAAATTCAATTCTTGTGGAACAGGCATCTTGCCTGTTGCTGAGGAAACGAAAACAACCAATTTCAGCTAAAAATCTCCCCAAATTAAATGCTCTCAACGGCCGCCGCCAACATCCGAATAGTCTTAGTCGAACCCGCAGGCCCATTGAATGTCGGTTCTGTTGCCCGCGTCATGAAAAATATGGGTTTGCACCAATTAATTTTGGTAAATCCCCAGTGCGATTATTTAGGGGAAGAGGCCCGACTGATGGCTGTTCGCGCCGCCGACATACTGGAAACTGCGAAAGTAGTCGAGAGTTTGCCGTCGGCTTTGGTTGGGTGTGTCAGATCGATCGCAACTACAGGGGATGATAGTCGATCGTTGCCAACACAACTAGAAGAACCCGCAGACGCCTTGCCTTGGCTCCTAGAAGCCCCCAGCGCCCTAATTTTCGGCCGAGAAGACTGCGGCTTGACCAATGCCGAATTAAACCGCGCTCAGCGCCTGATCCGCATTCCCTCCAGCGATGCCTACACTTCCCTAAATCTCGCCCAAGCAGTCGCTATCTGCTGTTACGAACTATACAAGTCAGTTGTCAGTTGTCAGTTGTCAGTTGTCAGCAGCCAGGAGGAATCGGCTACCTTGGAAAATTTAGAGGGATATTACCAGCAATTAGAAACGCTGCTACTCAAAATTGGATATTTGCAGCAGCACACAGCAGCAAGTCGGATGGAAAAATTTCGGCGTTTGTACAACAGGGCATATCCGACAGTAGATGAAGTCGCGATGCTTCGGGGGGTGCTGCGCCAAACAGAATGGGCAATAAAAAGTTACCCGCGAGAGACAGTTTCTGATACTCTAGATGGGGCGTTGCCAGAAAATCCAACGAATAGCTAGGGGAAATGCCGATAATTTGCGATTTGAGATTGAGGATTTTTGGCGATCGAACTTGACTTACCCACTTGTCACCTTCATAATCGGGTTTCTTGACTAAAAACCTCAGCTTTGGGGTAATTCCCGGGCAAGAAACCGGGTTTCTGATACCGTGCAGCATTTGGGTAAATCTAAAATCTAAAATCTAAACTCTAAAATTGATTGGCTGGCAAGCTGAAAAATCTTAAACTTGAACTTTACAGTAGTGATGAAGGAGTAAGACGTGGCAGAGCGGTTTCCCAAAGGATCGATATTATCGGTGATATCCTCGATATCCTCTCCCAACTCCGGCTCAAAGCAGCCTAAGTCCGGCAAAGCAAGTCAGTCTGGCAACTCCGGCCGCCGCCGCCCTCCCCAACCGCAAAACGGCAACCCGGAAATTCGATCGCCAGAACCTGCGACTTTGCCACCGCAACCAAGCCGCGGCAGCAGAATTAAAGCCAATTCTCCCTCACCTTCGGAAGAATTTACTACACAAGACTTTTTATCCGATCCCAGATCGGCAATTAACCCCAGAAAACCCAGAACCACCAGCAAAACTCCGCAGTCGAAGAGTCGCCAACCGCGCAAAAAAGGTCTCGCTGCTGTCGATATGTTCGATTTTCCTGACCCGAATCTGGAAAATGTGAGTTCGATCGCCAGCAATCCCACCAGCCCGCTCCCAACTGCCGCTCCCCCTCCAACCCGGGGAAGTCGCCCCAGTTCGCCCCCAGCGCGCATTCCAGACACGGAAATCCCTCAAAATGCCAAAAAAACCCCCGTGCCTAAACCGCGCCCGCAAGCGAGCCAGAGACCGGGCAAACGACCAGCATCTGCGAACGTGCCGCCGTTGATTTACGCTACTCGCTTGCTGATTTTGGGAGTTGGGATAGCGGTGATTTGCGGTACGCTGCTGTCGGTGGTAAATGCCGTGAGTCGATCGACTGTAGCGGCAGAAGAACAAACCACCCCAGGGCATCAAAACCCAGCCGATAGCGCATCTGCAGCACCCGCAGCCCCAGAAGCGCTGCAACTGAATCAAGAATTAGGAGCTTTGAAAACGCAAGTTCAGGTTTTAGCCACAGAAAATCCTACTTTGACGGTTGGAATATTTCTAGTTGATTTAGATACAGGAAGCTACCTAAATTTTAACGGCGATGCTGCTTTTGCTTCAGCTAGCACGATTAAACTACCAATTTTAGTAGCTTTTTTCCAAGCAGTAGATGAAGGCAAAGTGCAGTTAGATCAGATGCTGACGCTGCGGCCCGAACACATTGTGGGCGGTTCTGGGGAGATGCAAGACGACGCTCCGGGTAAGAAATATTCGGCTTTGGAAGTTGCGAAAAAGATGATTGTTGTCAGCGACAATACGGCGACAAATATGATGATTGAGTTGTTGGGAGGTGCTGAGGTTTTGAATCAGCATTTTGCAACCTGGGGTTTGAGTACCACGGTTCTTCGCAATAAATTGCCGGATTTGGAGGGAACTAATACTACCAGTCCGAAGGATTTGATTAATATCATAGCCCAGGTCGATCGCGGAAATTTGGTTTCGGTCAAGTCGCGCGATCGTCTTTTGCAAATCATGCGCCAAACTCAAAACGATTCTTTGCTGCCGAAAGGTTTGGGCGAAGGTTCAGTTATTGCTCACAAAACGGGCAATATTAATACAATGCTAGCGGATGCGGGGATGGTGGATTTGCCGAACGGCAAGCGTTATTTGGTGGCGGTGATGGTGAAGCATCCGCCGGAAACCGAGAAGCCTGCTCAAACATTGATTCGGGATATTTCTCGGATGAGTTACCGCTATTTGAACGACGGGGAAACGCCAGAGGATTCAAAGGTGAAAATTAAAAATTAAATCGATGATTGATTTCAGGTTCGATTGATATCAATTCCGGTTGCACTCCTCCGGAATAGTTGACTGTTGACTGTTGACTGTTGACTGTTGACTGTTGACTGTTG
>NZ_JAUBRJ010000135.1:0-7139 GCF_036701805.1 Microcoleus sp. N3A4 | reverse complement strand
ACAGCTTAGCTCTACATAAGCACAATTAAGAGGGCTAAAGCCCAACTACGTACCTCACTTATTTGAGAACTGCTATATCAGATGCTTTCTACAACTGTCCGAAACCTTTTTTTGGCTTATCTTTTTTCTTTTTCTTCTTCTGCTGGGTCATATAGCCGCGGGAACCGGGCTGCATTCCGGGGCCGCCCATTCCGGGCATTCCGGGCATTCCGGGCATTCCGGCGAAGTTGCCTTGACTCATTTGCTGCATCATTGTACGCATTTTCTGGAAATCGCTAACCAGTTTAGTTACGTCGTTTTCAGCGTAGCCTGCGCCTTTGCCAATGCGGCGGCGGCGGGATGGAGAACTTGCTAAAAGTTCGGGATTGCGGCGTTCTTCAACTGTCATCGAATTGATCATGGCTTCGGTGCGTTTTAGCTGCACTTCTCCCTGCCGCATTTGTTCGTCTGAGAGTTTGTTCATCCCCGGAATCATTTTCATGATGCCGCCGAGGGAACCCATGTTTTTTAACAGTCTGGTTTGTTTGAGAAAGTCGGTAAAGTCAAACTTTGCCGTGAGCATTTTCTCTTGCATTTTCTCGGCATCGGCGATGTCGAATTCTTCTTGCGCTTTTTCTACTAGCGTCAAGACATCGCCCATGCCGAGTATTCTCGATGCCATGCGATCGGGATAAAATGGTTGCAAGGCTTCCACTTTTTCGCCGACGCCGACAAATTTAATCGGCGCGCCGGATATTTGCCGCACTGATAAAGCTGCACCGCCGCGGCTGTCGCCGTCTAATTTGGTTAAGATTGCGCCGGTAATGCCGATTTGTTCGTGAAAAGTGCGGGTTAAATTTGCTGCTTCTTGGCCGGTCATGGCATCAACAACTAACAGCGTTTCATGGGGTTGTACTGTTTGTTTGATGCGACCCAATTCTGCCATCATGTCTTGGTCGATTTGCAGGCGACCTGCTGTATCGACGATGATGGTATCGATGCCGATTTGTTTGCCGTGTTCGATGCCTTGGCGGGCAATTTCTACGGGGTCAATGTCTTTGCCTAATTCAAATACGGGTACATCTATTTGTTTGCCGAGGGTCAGCAATTGGTCGATCGCGGCAGGTCGATAAATGTCGGTTGCCACTAGCAGTGCGGTACGATTTTGTTTGCGGAGGTGCAGCGCTAGTTTGGCGGTAGCTGTGGTTTTCCCGGTTCCTTGCAAACCTGCCATCAGGATCACTGTCGGCCCGGATTCGGCGGTGGCGAGGGGTACGTTAGTTTCCCCCATGACACGCACGAGTTCGTCGTGGACGATTTTGATGAATTGTTGGTCGGGACGGACGCCTGAAACGACTTCTGCGCCTTGTGCTTTGGCCGCTACCTCTGAGATGAAGTTTTTGACGACTTGGAGGTTGACATCGGCTTCCAGGAGGGCGCGGCGGACTTCTTTGAGGGCGTCTTGGATGTTGGACTCGGAGATTTTATTTTGTCCGCGCAGTTTTTTCCAGGTGGATTCGAGTCGATCGGCAAGGGCTTCAAACATAGGGCATTGTTGGCTAGTCAGTCTTTTTAATTTTAGGGCTAAATGCGGATGTTTGGATTAATGTTTTGCTAATTTTTCAATAATCTTTTCTGGGCGGGCTAGAAGCCCACCCCACAAGCAAATTATTCATGTGTTGTGGAACAGGCATCTTGCCTGTTCTTAAAACTGCTATAAGATGTGAGTTTTTACGCGGATTGAGGCTGAAACTACTTCAAATTCATGTAGTAGGGTACGTTTTGACAAACCCTACTTTCTGGAATAGGATTAAAGTATTTCCGTCACGTTGCCACAATTTTAATGTCTGCTTATGCCCAAAAAGATTCGAGAGCTCAAAAGCCTCCTACTAAAAGCTGGGTTTACTTATCGTTCGGCAAAAGGCAGCCATACAAGATGGGTTCATCCTTTACTACCTAATGAACCAATTACCATTGCTGGAAATGATGGCGATGATGCCAAACTGTATTTAGAGAGAGAAGTTAATCGAAAAATTGGAATATTGAAAGCAATTGAAGAAGAGGAACCTGAATCATGAAATTACCTTATATAATTGTTATTCAATGGTCGGATGAAGATAACTGCTACCTAGTGCACTTACCTGATTTTCCATCTCAGCAGTTCCACACTCATGGAGATACCTATGAAGAAGCTTTGCAGAATGCAGTAGAGGTATTAGAGCTTTTAGTTGAAGAATATCAGGTAGATGGTAAATCTCTCCCACAACCTAAAACTCTAGTAGAAAACTTGCTGTTTGCTTGATTATTGATTTGAAGCGATCGCCCTTCCCCAAAAAACAGGCGATCGCTCTTTTATGTAGAAGGGCGATTGTTTTTATAGTTGGAGGTTTTGAAGTTATTTGATGTTGGTTTTTACGTATTCTGCGATCGCCGGTTGGACAGTGAAGAGGGTGCGATCGCCCTTTTGGACTTTTTCGATTAATAACCTCCGTCTCAAGGATTCGACGGCTTTGAGGAATTCTGAAGGGGATAATTCCAGAAGGGCTGGCTTTTTGGAGATTTCGACTGCTTTGATTTGATTTGCCAACCATGACATTACTTGTTTTTCGGAGTCTGACAAACGCTGAAAATGTTGGTGCAATAAATATTCTAAGTCTCCTAAAACTAGGCTATTATAGGATAAAAAATCAGAAATATTGCCGTTAAATAAGTCTTGAATTGCAGCGGCTGCTGTATTCAACCACAATGGATTGCCGTTGTAAAGTTCAATCAATTCTGACCATTTTTCTGATTCAAGTAAACCTTTTTCTCTCAATATTTCTCGCGCTGGTTCGCCTAAACTATTGAGTTGCAATGTTTGACAATTTTTCGGGTGGCTTTCTAATGCTGCAATTTCTCTTGGTTTTTCCCAACTGAGCAAAACTATGCAACTGTTGTGACATGATTCTGCTATTTGTTTGAAGAAAGTGCCGTAATTTTCATAGTCTGGTTGGTAGTTTCCTGCTAGTTGTTGGCTGCTGAAAATTGTTTGCACATCATCGAGTACGATCAGACAGCGGTGCGATCGCAAATAGTCGATCAAATATGGTAACTCGGTTTCTTGCTGCTGCGATAGGAATTTAATTAAGTCGGTTTCGAGTGTTTGTAGGGGTGGCGCGTTGCGGAGGCTTCGCCAGATTATACAGTCGAATTCATATTGAATGTGCTGGATTAGTTGGAGTGCGATCGCACTTTTGCCGCTTCCGCTTAATCCTAAGATGCTGATGAGACGGGTGCGGTTTTTCAAAATCCATTGTTTGAGGGTGGTGAGTTCGGATGTGCGATCGAAAAATGTCGAGATTTCGGGTGCGTCGCCTAAGTCGATGCGGGGCTGTTTTGCTGTTGGTTGGGGGTTTTGGGGTGTTTTGGGCGATCGCACTTTTTCACGACAAACGTTAAAGTTATTATTGACTGTGACATTCTCGCCAACTTTAATATTATCGCCAACTATAGCTAATTGATAATTATAAATTTTTTCCTTCTCTAATACAGTCCTAAAATTTGCTTTAGTAATATTTTTTCCTAATCCTTTAGAAAGTATTTTCCAAAGTTGTGATCCGACATTTCTGACATGACTGGGACTTGAGTAAACTTCTTGAGCGATTTGCGTGTAAGTTGTGTCTTGTAAAGTTCCCCGCAAAATAGCTTCTTGCACGTAATCCAAATGCTTGCCCGTCTTAGCAAAAATTAGCTCATCTGCCAGTGTCAAAACTTCGGCAATATCCATAGATTAGGGAGAAGCTGGAGTTTACGCCATTCATTATACCTGACATTTCGTACAATAGTGACATTTTTGATTTTGTCATCTATCTAAAGTCAGGACTTTTCCTACACAGCTCATCCTTTATATTAATTGATTAAGGTGTTGAGAGGATATTTATATGAAGCGAGTGCGGTGGCTCAGCGGTTTGTTGTCTGCTGGGGTGTTGTCTTTTACTTTAGCGACTGTTGGCGCACAAGTGGCCCATGCCCAGCGCCCGATCTTTTTGCTCGACCTGACCTGTGTTAATAGAGGAAGTGGCCAATATCAAAAAGTAAGTGAAGATATTTCTGTAGGTAGAGAACTCTATACAGCAGTTCTGCGTTTATGGCCGAATGCAGCTTTTACTTGTAAACTCTCAGGAGGATCGGGAACTTTACGGATGGAATATGGGATAAGTGATACCGCCATAGGTAACGCTCCTATTACAATAACTGTTTATTTAGATGGAAATCAAGTAGAGTCTAAAACAGCTTCCCCTGGTCAGGTGGGCACACTGTTAGTAAATGTTAGCGGTGGAAAAAGTCTTGCGATAGAAACTGCGTGTGCTAGAGCAACCAATTGTGAAGCAACCCTTCGTCTATTTAAAGCTCAAATTGAGCCTGGGACACGCTCTCCTGGGAGTCGATAAATTATGAGTATCAGCCGCCGTCAATTTAATCGGATCGTCATCTGGGGTGGCGCTTCTTTTGCTGCTTCCGCAACATCCGGCATCTTTTTCCCCAAACCTGCCGAGGCTTATTCCCTAGAATTTCCGATTAGTGCTTTATCAGCCGATCGCGTTTTCAACGGTATTCAAAAATATTGTGGAGCACAGCCCATCCCCGGCGTTCTCTCACCAATCTTACAAGGCAATACTAATGTTAGCAGTAAAATAGAACCAGCGGCAGCCAACGCTATTCGCACGGCAGATAAAGAATTTGTTAACCGCAATTTTACTAGCAAAAGAACCGAATTAGCGGTAACTGGCAGCGGTTCTAATTTTGCATCAGATACCAGTCGGCTGTGGGGGCGGCAAAGACAGGATCAAGTCGGCCCGAATGTTGGCTTTGGCTTCGTACAAAAGTGGGAAGATCAATACAGCGATGCCAAAATTTCCGGGCCGACAATGTGCGCTATTCATAACGCTCAACAAGTCTTAGCAGATCAAAGATTAACACCTCCAGAAATCGCGGCTTCTGTATTGCCAACTCGATCGCGATTGGATGATTGGGGCTCTTGGGGAGGAGATGCGGATGCGTCTGCTGGGAGGAATCCCGGTGCTGTTTTTGCTCAATACGATACAGCCGCAGGTACGGTGACATCTCGCTACGATTTAGTTGAACCTGGGCCGAAAGGTTTTGGGCGTGTTGAGTATACTATTGAAGCCGAAGATCAGCCTCGGCGGGTGATTTTGGTGACGGTGAGGTTTTAGGGGAAGAGTAATATTAATTCTCGCGTTTGTTATCGGGTCCGACGGGGGTTTAAACCCCCGTCTCATAGCGAAAGTCCTTTGAAAAGGACTGAAATGCCGATAGACAGATCCTAATACATATATTCCGTAGGGACACAGCACTGCTGTGTCCTCTTTTTGTATCTGTGTCCTAATTCATGTATCGCACTAATAAACTTCACGGCGATGAGCAATAATAGTGACAAATACCTTTTTTTGTTCATCATCAATATAATAGACCACCCGATAATCTCCAACCCGATATCGATAATATCCAGCCAAGTCACCTTTGAGCATCTTAATATTTGGATGAGTGCGAGGGTTGATTTTCAGCATCTCAAAACACCTATCCAGCTTCCGTTGCAGTGACGCTGATGCTGCTTCAAAAAACTCCCCAGCATCAAGACTCACAACAACCGAATATAAATCAATATTTGGCTCAGTATTTTCGTTTGAGTTGCTCAACGGAAGTCACCTTACCTGCTGCTACATCTTTTTTTGCTTTATTAAAAGCCTCTATAAAACCAGGAATCTGCAATAATTCCTCCGTTGCTAGATTGCTTTCACGTTCTGCTAAATAAGCTAAAAAATCAGCAGCAACGAGCAGTCTTTCTGGAGACAATTCATCTATGTATTCCTTTACCTGCTGGCGAAGTTCTTGGGTGTTCATAGTTCATAATTCTGGAAAATTATTAGATAAGCTGTCGCGCATTTAAATTGTATATTCAGGGCGGGCGAGACGCCCACCCCACAAGAGTTTGATTGTTTTTTAACATACAATTTAAATGCAGAACAGCTTATGCACCATCCTAGCAGATCGATCGAGCTATTGGGTAGGGACACAGTAGTGCTGTGTCCTCTTTCTGCTATGTCCTCTTTCTATTAAAAAAATATCGGACTGTAGAGGCCCCTTCGCCAGTATTTCTAATTCACACCCACGGTATTTATAAACCCGCGCCTGCCTCGCCCTGGGGTGGGGGCGGGTTTATTTTGCCTGTTTGTTTGTTTCCAATATTGTTGGTGAACCCGCCGCTACAGGATTAATTGCGATAGGGTTTTTCTACTTCTCACTTCATCAAAAGAGCCAGTTGATGAAGGGAGCATCCCATTTTTGCTTTCAGATCGTGGACGGTTGCATCAGAATAATATATTTGGATCGTTTTCAGTGCGAGCGTCTCGCTCGCGATCCCTACCGTTCGCTATGGACGCTCGCACTCCTAAAAACGCTTTTTACCAAATTGGGATGCTCCCGTTGATGAATGACACCAACCGAAGCATCTTCGACAATGATTTCTTTTAGTTGTTCCCCCAAAACTTGCGAAGCATCAAGAATTTCTAGTCCAGCCAGTTTGCCGTCAGGACTGTAATCAGCAATAATGTCTTCAGTCAATTCTCGATTTTCCGCTGTTCCAGGTGCTAATAACAGTAACTCTATGTATAGAGCATAAACTTCTCGATCGTATCGTATTCTCATATGATTTAATCCTGTTAGTTAAAGTAATAGACATTTACTGTCACTACTACAATTTTTTACGGTGCATCTGTAAAAATTGACTTAACAGCTTTGTAAGCGTAAAACTGTTGATTAATGGGAGATTGATTGTTGAAATCAAATTGAGCGCGGGCTGAAAACTTACCTTGCTTGGCTGGTTGCCAGTTGCCCGAACGAATGGCAATAATCACCTCATTTTCGACCGCACCCCGCAGCAGCATTCGCTCTCTGGCATGAGTTGAAAAGTAGATTGGCTTGACCGTAGGATTTATTCTGTATCCTTGATAATATTATATAGCCTTTCTCAAAAAGATGAGGTATGACTGACAGCTTACATAACCACCCAGACGCTTGAGGGCCGCAGGGTGGATTAATTGTCATCCTAGAAATAGGTACGTAGTTGGGCTTTAGCCCTCTTTATATATACGTCTAAAGAG
>NZ_JAUBRJ010000134.1:0-7378 GCF_036701805.1 Microcoleus sp. N3A4 | reverse complement strand
GGCGATCGCCTTTGATTGTGGCTTCACCAGTGAAGACGCTCGACAGTTTGGCAAACTTTCAAAAACTTCTACGTGGGAAGCGTTGCTGGAACTGTATTTGGTTGATGGTCAGATGCTAGACAGCTTGCTAGACAAATCACTAGACAGATTGCTAGACAAGTCACTAGACATTGTAGACACTGTTGTAGACACGACACCTGACTCGCTTCGTGTAGACAATTCTGCTGTAGACAGTGTAGACACCCTTGATTGGACTAACGATGGTTCATTCCCTGTTTGCGGTTTCACCCGCCAGAATTCCACCAGCTTTTTAGATTGGGTTGACTTTGGCCAACTCATCGCACTTGTGCTCGCATCAGCGGGGGTGTTTGTGCTGGCTATGTCTATGTGGCGTCAAATCAATCCCCTAAATCTTTTCCCCCCAGTTCGCATCAACATTCAAATAGGACAAAAATAATGGGAACAATGACCCGATTATTTGGCGGCGAAGTTAGCGACGCCATTAGCAGCAAGAACGAGAAGCTGAGCGCTCCGACAGATGCCAGCGTAATTACACCCCTCAATCCTGGTACGTTTGCCAGCATCCGTACCTCGCCTGTGGTTGACGCTCCGCGTTACTTTGACAAGGAAGAAGCTGACAAGCTCAAGGAACTGGCAAAAGAAAAAACCGAGGGCGCTCGCCACGCAAAGAAAGCCTATAAGTCGCTCACCCAGATTGAGGAGGCTGACGTAAAAGTTCACAAGAGTCACCGCAAGTATGAAGGGGCAGTAGCTGTCAACGAACTCACCAAGAAGAAAGCTGATGTGGGCTTAGCTAAGAAATTGCACGGGTTACGCCCTGGTTATGCCCGCTTAGGTGTCGGTTTGGAGAAAGCAGAAAATCGTGCCGCTGAACGGATTGAAGCTATCAAAGCTAAATTACTGGGAGGTGCAGAGCAATGATAAAAGCGATCGCACTCGGTGACAGCTTCTTGCTGACTGCGATCGCCTCCAGCTTCCTTTGCTGGCTGGCATCGCTTCATTCTTCCCTACTGCATTTTGTACAAGCGCTATTTGCCATCAAGTTAGTAATCAGTATCACTGCTTGGATTTTGGATGATGCTCTCGTAGCACTGCTAAAAATTAATTTGATGCAGTTGCGCTTTCGGTTGGTGGCAAGCACGATCGGAGCTTTACTCGGTGCGGGGGTGATGTTATGTCGCTCCTAAGAGTTTCTGTGCTGTCTGTTTCTGGGCTTACCCTTTGGCTGGCTCCCCCGTTCATCTTTTCGCGCAAGATTCCGCTGCATAATTTTATGCAAGGCGTCGCCCTGGTGTCGGGTTTCGCTTGCTGTTTTGAAGGTCGCCGATGCGCTTTGAAGTTAGCTAAAGCTGAGGAGTTTGAAGCTCTCAAGGAAGCGGCTGTTAATGCCGATGTGGTTGATGAAATTGCAGTTAGTTCTTACGTGGCTGAACAAGAACGCAGGACTGAGGCAGAATTGCTGCTAGCTAACGACGCTAATCGCGAACTACTAGAACGCGCTCTAGCACTAAGTTCTGAGGAAGAGGAACGGGAGAACGTTCAGCTAGCTCAGAACGCCGACAACGAGCTTCGAGAACGCATCCTGCAATTGCAAGCTCGGGGGTACGGCAAAGCAAAAATTATCCTTGAAATTTGGGGAGCAAGCAAAGGTGGCTCAGAGAAATACAAAAACGCTGAGACTGAGTATAAACGCTTAACAGGAGAAGCAGGAGGATGAAAACGTGGGCCGGGGGGGACAGCTCTTGTGGCCCGCCCCCCCCGGCCGCGACAGTCAGATTTAAGGCGCCGCAGGCAACCGGGTCTGAGTAATACCCGGTATAACAAATAAAAAGTAACAACTAATGGTAGAATTTGGAATTTCAAAAACACCAAGCTGAACATTTAGTAAGTGCGATCGCAAAAATAGCTGCTACCTTCTATGCTAAAAATATGGATTTATTTTGCTACATTGAATCCGTTCGCCAAGGTTTGTGTCATGCTCGCCCCAATGACACATGGGAAGTTTTATGGCGACGAATCCGCATAGCCCAGAAAAAAAATTGGACTTTTTGGCGGGCTGTTATCTATGCGCTCAGAAAAGAGATGGAATTGATTTTGAAAGCTCCATTAACTCACTCTTGGCTCGGAGCATTCTTTTTAAAGCTGTTAGTCCATATTTTCTTCTGTGCTGTCACCGTCAATTACAAGGTTGTTGAAATCGAACCTCGCGAAATTGAGACAAACAGCGACCCGCCTAAAATCTTTATCCCTTTCCCGAAGATTGAATCAAATGGTTGCGCTCGCAGCGATTCACTTCTGCTCGCTTATTTTTAGCGAGCGATTCCAATGTAGGCTCTAATTAAAAACCCAAGTAAACGCCAAAAAACCGCTGCTTCTAATTGGAACCTAGCTTGCAGCGGCTTTTTGGATACGGCCCGAAGGCCACAAAACCTATCATGAATAGTAACTCAAATAAGCACCGCAGTGCAACCAGTGCAAGCAAGCGCATCAACCCCGCCCATTTCTCAGAATGGGTAGACGGCAGTGGCGTTGACTCAGAAATTACTCGACTCAATCTTACAAGCTTGACCGATCGCGCAGTTATAGCGATGCGGCTCCGATGGAAAAAGTATCCTGACGAATATCCTCTCGGTTGGTGGCTGTCCGGATTAGACCTACGCACGATGAAGCCCCAAACCTTCGGTCAGTTCAAACCTGACAAGCCTGTCAGGCTGTCTCCAGAGGACGAGAAAAGTGCAAAATACATCACCGCAAAAGGTGAGTATGATGCGATCGCTCTTCAGCATCCCGAAGGCGAAATTTATTGGCAGCGCATTATTGATGACCCCTCGCTCCCCATCGCACTAGATGAAGGGGGCAAAAAGGCAGGTCTGTTAATTTCGCTAGACTTTGCGGCGCTTACACTCTGTGGCGTAACGATGGGCTTGCAGAAGGGAGGCAAAAAGCTTGTCAATAATCTTGACCTTGTAGCCGTCCAGGGGCGACCGATTACCGTAGTCTATGACAGCGATTTAGCTACCAATCTTGATATACAGCTTGCGCTCAAAGCACTCGCGACAGTTTTAAAAAAGAAGGGTTGCGTGGTGTTTGTAGCCATAATCTCTTTAGAGTTGGGTTGCAAGGGCATTGACGATGTTTGGGCAAAACATGGCCCGGAGATGGTGAAAAAGATTATGTCTGATGCGGTTCCTTATGCCCAGTGGCTCAAGAGTTTAGAAGCTCAAATGGGAGAGTCTGCCAAGAACCAGAGCGGTGAGAAGGCTAGCTCAAAACCCCCTAGCGCGCGTAAAACGGCCGCCGAAATAGCAGAACAGTACAAATCAAGCTGGAAATTCGATAACGAGCAAAAGACGTGGCGCATATGGAACGGCAAGTGCTGGCAGAAAACGGAGATTGGAGCGTTTACCAGCTTGCTCAAGACTACGTTAGACGCCAGAAACATAGACTACGCGGGGATGGAGTATATCGAGAACGTTCGGAAGCTGCTTGAGTGTGACCTGCGTCAAGTTCGCTGGCAGACATGGGACAAGACTCGGTACATCAGCTTTAATAACTGCGTTTTTGACGGTCTGAAGGCTAAGACTTTGCGACACTCGCCGGGAATGGGGTTCACTTCTTCTCTGTCTTACGATTACAAGTCCTTGGAAGGCGATTTGGGCGATGGTTTAGAAGCTTTGCGGGTAAATTGCCCTAACGTTTACAAATTCTTTCACACGGCGATGAAAGGTGACAAACGTAAGATGTATAAACTTCTGGCGATAATTAATGCTCTGCTCAAGCACCGCTTTTTTGACTTGCAGATGTTTGTTCACTTGGTCGGTGCACCTGGTAGCGGCAAAGGTAAATTTGCCCGTTTTTGTCAAAAGTTGGTAGGCAAGGACAATAGCATTGCCTGTCAATTGGACAAGCTCGGAGATGGAAGCACTAAAGCATCTGTCATTGACAAACAATTGGTGGTTTTTCCCGATGAACGCAAACCTGTGGGGATTGACAGCATACTGAGCCTAACTGGGGGGGATGAGATTTCATACCGAGAACTCTATCAGCCAGCCGCTAGCGCCCACTTCTACGGAAGTTTGCTTATTTGCTCCAACAAACCCATCTTTATCGGCGACACCACAGGGCTAGAACGTAGACTCTGCTTGATTGGTTTTGACAATCCTATAGCCACTGAGAAGCGCGACTATTCTTTAGAAGCGGAACTTGACAGCGAAATACCTGCCTGTATTGCGATCGCACTTTCACTGACGGATAGCGCCGTAACTCAAGCAATACAGGGTATCGGAGCGAATCAGATTGTTGAGTACAAGGCAAAAGAATGGGAGATGAAAGTTGAGGTAAATTCAGTTGCTGCCTTCTTTGACGCCAAGCTGATTCTTGACTCGATGGCTACTACTCGCACCGGGAATTTTTATGACGCTTACAAGGAATTTTGTGAAGAGGGTGGGTTATCCAAATTCAGTATCGTTAAATTCCCTAGGCTTCTTGCCGATATTTTGGCAGACGAGAACTTACCTTTTACTCGACACCAGGGCGCTCAGGCTTATTTTGAGGGCGTGAGACTGCGAACCGAGACCGATACTCACCCCACTTATTCCCAAACTTTAGGGGGATTTGAGGGAGTTGAGGAGGGAGTTACAGGGAGTTGCCAGGGAGTTGAGCAGGGAGTTGAGTCCTTACCAGCTATACCTTTGAGGGAGTTGAGGGAGTTAGACACTAAACTTTTGCGCGGAACAAATGATTATTTACCAGATGAAGAAGAAAGCGATAGACAAAGAGAAAGTTTCTTCCTCAACTCCCTCAACTCCCTTAAACCTAGTGCCAGCGCGGATATAACTCCCTCGCCAACTCCCTTACAACTCCCTCAAATTCCCATTCCAACTCCCTCAAACGTTGGAGCGAATCATAAGGAATTTACTCAAGGCGATCGAGTAGTAATTGTCGAGCCGCGTAACGCTCATGAGGGTCGGCACGGTGAAGTTGTTCACGTTGGGTATGGAAGCCAGGACACTGACTACACAGTTAAGCTCGATAAAGAGTCACGCGGCAGTCAGCGAGTTCTTGTTACCGTTCCGAATGGTTCCAATCTTCTTACGTTTTTGATGCGGGAGAAGTTGTAACACTTCTACGTTCTAGGCTGGGGAATTAGTATTTATAAAGCCTGTTATCAATACTTAACCTCACCCTGCAACTCGCATACCTCACCCTGCACCCTGAGCCGATCGCAATTTTTGCCCTAAAATCCCCAGCTAAAATCTGTTTTTAGAAATTTGTTGACACTAGATAAGACCAATCTAAAATTGACAATATGAAAGCTCAACAAACTCACATTGCTCTGTCCGAACTTCGATTACAAGTTGAGGCTGCGCGTATTGACCTGGAAAGCCTAAAGGCTCAGCAGGTTCAATATTTAGTAAAAGCCCGATCAGAGGTTCAGACCGTTGAGGTAGGGATAGCGCAGTGGAAGGCAAATGAAAGGGAGTTTGGAATCTACAAGATGTGGCAGTCCTTCCAAATTTTCCCCAAGTTGCGCTGATTACAACTTTCTAGCTTCTGTATCAAATTTGGATTGTTGGGACTGATTTGGCTGCCAAGATGTTTGATGCACCGTTGGCTAAAAATGCACCCCACTTCTGAAAGCTAGACTCAAATAAAAATCAGAAATTCCTGTATCCTGACGTAGTGGCGCTGCTTTCACGTTCTAGGTGGGGAAATAGACTTATCCCCGCCTACTTCCCCCCAGCGGGATTTTTGGAGCGGGCCGCGAGATTTTTGTTGAGGTCGAAAAATCTAATTCCGGCTCGCTCCAAAAATAGCCGCCACGCCGTCCGCAAGGACACCCAAGTCTGTATTGATAGTCGCTAAGTTTTTAAAAAGCGAACGGCTGTTAGTTTAAGTCTGTAACCAAGCGCTTTTTAAAAACTGCGGTCAAAATTGCTGCGCTATACCTATGTTTTTTTGATGAGAAAGAAATAATAAGTATGTTACTTGTTGAAAAGTATGTTATTATGATATCATACTAAAAGGGTAACATACTATGGCTACTGACAAGAAACACATTGCCGTCTATCTTGCACCCGAAGTCGAGCAAGCGCTGATTGCATTCTGCCAAGAGAAGGCCTTGATATCTAAGAAGGGAACGATGTTCAGCGCTGGTGTCAATGCTGCTTTAGCTGAATTTTTCGGCACAGCGAGCGAGGCTACCGTAACAGGCAAAGGTAACATACCTCAATCTAGAGGTAACATACTAACTAACGTTAGTAACATACCTAACTCTATTGGTAGCATACCTGAGAAGGTAGCAAGTAACATACCTTTTGATTCTTTTGCGGGGGAGGAACTGCCGGGAAAACTCCGAGCCTGAGTGAGGATGAAATTGAATCACTCAGGCTAACTGAACACGCTCTGACTACTAAAGAGGAAGCTCTGGCTTATGCCGCTATCTTCGGCTTCACTCTAGAGGAAGCCTTAGCTGATGCTCATTTTCAAGTAAATATGCTTACCTCTAATTATGATGAACTTGAGGATAGGTATGAATCGGCAAAGGCAGAGCTTGTAAAATTACGATCGCAACTTGCGACAGAACGCGCCGATCGAGAGGAAATTAAGAACTCAGCACCGATCGCGATCGGTGTCGAATTCCCGGAACCCGCAGTTATTCTCAGCCAGCTCCGAACCAAGCGCAAAAAGTCTAAGGCAGACTTGGCGGATATAGAAGTAATTTTGGAATTGCTCGAAAGCTGACGTGACAAAACTTTACCAGCCACCCTTGACACGTGGCTGGGAAACTGCGATCGTAAGTTTAAGGAAGATTTGATATGCGCGGTTAACCCGGTGTCTCACCACCTGATTAACTACGACTTCCCCAACCGTTCAAATACAACGCTTGGAGCCTATAGATTATGCCACTTTCAGCCGATTGTCCTTGCGGGCGATCGCAAAATTTAACGTTTGAGCCGAGTGACAAAATTGTCATAGACGCCAAAACGTTTGCTCGAATTCTCTCCCTCATTAATTCTAGTTTTGACGAGCTGACGAATGCTCGCCACCGAGAAATTTTCCTGGAATGCCTGAACACGTATTTAATAGAATCTCCTGCTGAGTCTGAGCGCGATGATTCTTATATTTTCCGTGCCAGTCTGCTTTTGGATGCTTATTACGAATACGTGCCAGCGTGCCTCGCGCTTACCCATTCCCATTTGCAGGAAGCTTATACCCTAATGCGCGAGGTCAAGTATGGCTAAGCCTCTTGTAACCTACCGTCGCATTGACCAACTCAAGGCGATCGCCTTTGATTGTGGCTTCACCAGTGAAGACGCTCGACAGTTTGGCAAACTTTCAAAAACTTCTACGTGGG
>NZ_JAUBRJ010000194.1:0-1052 GCF_036701805.1 Microcoleus sp. N3A4 | reverse complement strand
GTAAGGATTCAGGTCAAAAAAACTTCGGTGACAAAAGCTGGTAAAATAAACCAATGAAAAAGCCCCCAGCAACCAGAGAGCCGAAAAAAACCGAAATCGAGCAGTTGAGCCAAGCTGAACTGGTAGAAATGGTACTGGGGCTGCAAAAAATTATTGAAGAATTACAAGAAAAACTAGCCATTGCTACGGGCAAAAGTCGAACCACCAGTCAGACTTCATCAAAGCCCCCATCAACGGATCTGATCCAGAAATCAGAGAAACCAACAGTCACACCAGAAGCAGACCAAAAAAAGAAACCAGGTGGACAACCAGGTCATCAGGGAAAAACCCGCAAAGGGTTTGGACGAGTAGACAGAACCGAAATTAGCTCACCCGACATCTGTCTCAATTGTGGTAGTCAAGAATTAAGTCAAGTAATTAACATCCACTCTCAGCAAGTAGCAACTCTAGTCGCCAAACCAATCGAAGTCGTCGAATATCAGACACAATCGTGTAAATGCCTAGAATGTGGTGCAGTAGTCAGAGGAGAACCACATCAGGGAGTGGTTCCAGGCCAAGACTTGAGCGTTAATCTCCAAGCACTATTAGTCTGGCTGGGGAATTATGGGCATCTTTCCTACTCCAAGCTGACGCTCATTGTTGTGGGAACTCGGCACGATAGAAGTGGGAGTAGGAACACTCCAAAAAACCAATCAACGAGTAGCAGCAGCAGTAGAGCCAGCTATCAAAGCACTGTGGGAATGGGCACCTCTTCAATCAAACGTTCATGTAGATGAAACGCCGTGGTGTGTGATGGGAGTCAAAGAATGGCTGTGGACGGCTAGTGGAAAAGGATTCTGTTTATTTCATGCCGCAGATACTTTTGTGACGTGTGGAATTAGAAACCATGCTGGGCAAAGAATTTGCGGGAGTCTTAAGCTCAGATGATTTCAGCGTTTATAATGGTTGCCTGCGGCACAGCCCAACAGAAGTGTCTGGCTCATTTACGACGGCATTTCAAGAAAGTGCTGGGACTTCCTGGCAACAATAATAATGCAGCAGTCGCTCAAATA
>NZ_JAUBRJ010000133.1:0-8302 GCF_036701805.1 Microcoleus sp. N3A4 | reverse complement strand
ATTAATTATGAAATGGAACCGAAAGATCAAAAACAAAGGTAACTTAATTAATGCAGTTTAGATGTCGAACAGCTTATTGCCAAGTGCTTCGACCGTATAGACCATAAAGCATTACTCTCCAAAATAAACACATACCCCACCTTGAGACATCAAATCAAAGTTTGGCTCAAAGCAGGGTACTGTGTCCAAGATGAACTATTCCCTACTAATGAGGGTACACCACAGGGCGGAGTCAGTGCGCTGCGAAGCGTACAGTGGTAATGCTCTAGGTGAGCCAAAACAACCACGAGATAATACCTACCTCAAGGTATTAAGGCTGACCCAGCAGGCAGGGGACAATGAGTGAGAACCTGTTTGAAGCCTGGGAAACAAGGAACAAAATGCTGGCACTCTGTTACAGTATGAGGTTTCGAGCCTGAGTCTAGCTATGACTACGAGAGGAATCCTTGTCCGAAGCACCGTCACCTTGGACACGCTGCTAAACAACAGAGATGGCGTGAGACAACAGGTAAATCAGTATTTGATTCTACTGATGAAAAGGTCTGTTTACTCGGACTGAACCGCTCTGGTTATAGAGGTATAAACCATCGGCTGTGGTCGCGGATACGCTTGTCTGTATCCGATTGGTGTAAAGAGGAAGTCTAAGGCTAGACAAACACGTACCACTGTATGAACGTAGGAAGCACGGTAACTGGTCGATGGAGACTGGGTTAGCTGCAACTGAAGTAGTTATCGTGTGGCAGAGCGATCGTAGTAGTCCGAGCCAGAAAATAGTCTGGTACATGGCGAAGGATGGCAGTCATTGTTAGAGATAAGTTAAGGGAACTAGAGAGGACTAAAACGTATGTCCGATATCATCAAAACCCAACATAGTCTCGCCATCAAGGCACAGCATCAATCAGAACATCAGTTCGACGATCTGTATCGACTCATTTGCCGAGAGGATTGGATTAGAACCGCCTTAACCGCCGTACTCTCGAATACGGGAGCTAAAACGGCAGGGATCGACGGCATCACTAAAAAGACGCTGACAACGGAATCAGCCAAAACTGAATTCGTGAATACGTTACGGACGGAATTACAAACCAAACAATTCCGACCGATGCCAGTCCGTCGCGTTTACATCCCGAAATCCAATGGTAAACAACGACCGCTAGGTATTCCCACACTCAAGGACAGAACAGTCCAAATGTTGCTAAAAATGGTATTAGAACCAATCTATGAAAGTGACTTTCTTAACTGCTCTAATGGTTTTCGACCACAGCGCAGAACTCAAGATTGCATCGCCCGATTAGATAGCTACATCAATCGTCGCAACAAATACTATTGGGTAATTGAGGGAGATATCAAAGCGGCGTTTGACAGTATTCATCATCAGATACTGCTCAAACTCATGGCGAAAAGAATCGCCGATAATCGTCTCCTGAAACTGGTAGAAAGTTTTCTCAAAGCGGGAATCATGGAGGGGCATCTGTTCAAACATACCGATATCGGTACACCGCAAGGTGGTATTTGTTCGCCACTTTTGGCGAATATTTACTTGCACCAATTAGATCTCTATTGGTGGCAGAAATATGGCAATCTCGACCGCAAAGAGAAAGAACGTCGCCGCACCAGACATCAAGGAAATTGTGCTTTAATCCGCTATGCCGATGATTGGTTACTATTGACCAACGGCGGCAAAGCAGAAGCGGTGAGACTCAAGGAGGAATTTAGTATCTTCCTCAAAGAAGAACTCCAACTTGAATTGTCACCAGAAAAAACGCACATTACCCATGTTAATGATGGTTTTGACTTCTTAGGTTTTCACATTCAACGCTATGTCAGCGGACACGACCGACCGAAAATGTTGGTCACCCCTGCACCGAAAAACACTAAGAAGTTCAAACAGACCATTAAGGAGATGACCAAGCGGAAATGGTTCCAAGATTCCCCCCTGTTGAAATTCTCTGCCCTTAATGCAGTTTTAAGAGGGTGGATTAACTATTATCGTCACTGCAATGTTAAAGATATAGCCAAAGATTTAGACTTTTGGGTCAATCAACGACTATTTCGCTGGCTTTGTAAACGGCATAAGTTATCCCCCAAATACATCATCTTGATGTATAAACTGCGCGAGGACGGTCGGAGATTTAACTTGGGTATTCGTAACGGAAACAAGATTCTTTATCTTTACCGCCTGAGTGATTTACCATTAACTAAATATCGTTCTCGCTCTCCCGAAAATCCTTATATTCAGGGAGAGTATCGGACAGGGATGCCACTAGCTGACCTACCTTTACCGGATCAGGTGTGGCTGGGCAACGCAGATAACTCTCAATGGCGCGAGCTGAAGGAGACAATTAAAGCTGAAAGAGGAGCTAAGTGTGAAGTGTGTTTAAGCACGATTAACTTAGATCTACACCACGTCAAAGCCCGAAAATCAAAGGGTAAAGATGATGTTGAAAATCTTCAACTTCTTTGTCGTGATTGTCATGTCCAAACGCCTTCGTATGGACGAAGCACGTAACAATGATGGAAAGCCGGATGAGGTGAAAGTCTCACGTCCGGTTTGGGGAGAGGAATGAAGAAACACATAAATCGAGAGATTTAGAGGTGCGCTTTGTTCCTACTCCATTATCTCCTCTTTTGGCGAACATTGCCCTTTACGGTATGGAAGAAAGAGTTAAACAGTACGCGGAAACATTAAAAGGCAAAAAGGATAGTAAGGAGAAAAACCGTAAAGCCCTTAGCCTAATCCGTTATGCCGACGACTTCGTAATTATGCACGAAGATTTGAGCGTAGTTCTGAAGTGTAAAGAGATAATTGCTGAATGGTTAAGTGATATGGGACTAGAGTTAAAACCAAGTAAAACAAAATTAACCCACACCCTCATTGAGATTGATGGTAATGTTGGGTTTGAGTTCTTAGGTTTCCATGTACAACAGCATAAAGTAGGTAACTACAGATGTGCCAAAAATACAGACGGAACACCGCTAAGTTTTAAAACACTAATTACACCCTCGAAAGCCAAAATAAAAACGCATCTATCCAAGATTGCTGAGGTAATAGAAACCCATAAAACCGCCCCACAAGCTGCTTTAATTAGCAAGCTCAATCCAATAATTAGGGGCTGGTCAAACTATTACTCCACAGTCTGTAGTAAGGAAACTTACTCAAAGGTTGACCACCTAATCTACGATAAGTTACGAGCTTGGGGCAAATCGAGGGTAAAGGGGGACGGCAGTTGGTACAACAAATACTGGTTAACAGTAGGTACTAATAAACGTTTCAGAACCAATGAAGGTGACGAATTAACCTCACACTCCGACACGGCAATTGTACGGCACGTAAAAGTGAAAGGCAAGGTTAGTCCTTTCGATGGTAACTGGTCTTATTGGAGCGCACGAAGGGGAGCATACCCAGGTATCCCAACACGGGAAGCCAAATTACTCAAGAAACAAAAGGGTTGTTGTTCTCACTGCGGTCTGTACTTTACAACTACAGACAGTGTAGAAGTTGACCATATAATACCCAAAAGTCTAGGCGGTAAAAATACCTATGACAACTACCAACTTCTGCATAGACATTGCCACGATACAAAGACGGCTGCTGATGGTTCCTTAAACAAGAATTTTGAGGCAACACCGTTCTAACTCGTATCCATAACAAGGATGGAATTATCAAGGAGCGGAATGATGCGAAAGTATCACGTTCCGTTCTGAAGGAGAGGTTGAGGGGGTAACTCCTCAATCGACTCTAACTTCGAGTAAGGGCAGCGGAGTCGAGTCGCGAGTTGCAGTTGTTAAAGTCAAAACAATTCAAAGAAAGCATAGTGCAAGGGCTTGTCTAGTAATAGTAGCTATCGCCACAAACACCTAAAAACTAGGGGTGAAGTGTCAAGGGGCTTAATTTTACCCGATATTCAACTGTCCCCATCAATGCCTCTGATGCGATGTTAGCCCAGTGTTTCAAAAGGCTTGGTTTTACCCGATATCCAACTGTGCCGATTGCTCATACTGTTGTAGCGACTTTTCTGGCAACACTGGCATCAATTACCGCAACTGTCCCCATTGAACTTGGGTAGCATCGTTACGGCCTAAAACTTAGAGGCGCGTGGCGATCGCGCTCTCTCTGAAATCAAGTACAACCGTACCATCGCCCCACAATTGTCACTGCCTTCAAAGTGCCTAGTTTAACAAGTTTCGCCGCTTTTGCTTTGACTACAAATTTCACTGGCTTGCCGAAGTAACGCTATTAGCATTCTGGTAGCCAAAAAATATTGAGGCACTTGGCTTTTTTGTACAAAAGTGCGGTAGCACTGCATTCAATAAAGCCAAACAAACTGAACTGCAATTTAAGAATAGAAAAACGCTACCGCTATTGTTCCGATACATTAATATGTCATAGCTGAATAGCTATCACAAAGCGGCAGTTAAAAAAGCAGCCTTAACAGCTTTCAATTAGTTCTGCTTGCTCAATTGTGAAAGTACAGCTTGCTATAAATGCTACCACTTTTGAGCCTCTGCTACATTTGCCTTAAATTGGAGTGTAGAGCTTGCTGTTAAATTATTAAATTGATATTAAGCGTACCGGGACAGGAAAAAACCTCAAAATTAACTTTTTAAGTCTGACTTTTCATGATTTTTTTTGCATAATTTTGCATAAATTTGAGTTTTTGTGAGTAAAACTATGCAAGCTCAGCTTGAACTATTAGCTGAAGTCGAGGCAGTATTTGCAACTAAAAACTCAAAATAATGCAAATTTATGCAAAATTATGCAAATTTATGCAAGCTGGGAAAGTAAGGAAAAGAACAGGGATGAGCGATAGCAAGCAATGTTTTTGTGATCACAAATTGGCTTTAAAACAGCAAGGCTTGTGCGTTCTGGCGCTCAAACTAATGCAGGCTGCAAAACAACTGCATCAATCGGTACTGACTCCCATGCAATACGATCGCGCTTGTCCTTGTAAGCGGATTAGCATAAACTTCTACAGGCGCACATACGAAAAGCAGGTATGGGCAGTAGCAATAGCAATGTTGGGCGATATATTTATACAGATGCGAGGAAAGTTACAGCCGAGTGAATGAAATGGATGGTGCGATCGCAAATCGCTCTCTCCTACAACCGCTTTCTCAGCACAAGCGATCGCTGTACTCCCGAAATAACTCACGCCCTTCAACGAGCGCCGAACAGTAAATTAAAGTCGCCACATCTCAATTATTCGCTATTCGCGAATGTAGAATAAAAGAAAGAAAGCGATGCCCAAGGCTGGCTGAGCCTACCCATAAAGCTATGCTCAAACCGCAAGATATCCTTGCCATACTCAAAGTCCACAGTTGGGAAAAAACAACCTGGACTTACAGCACCCTAGCTCAAAGCTTAGGCATGAGTGCCTCAGAAGTTCATGGCGCTCTTTCTCGATGTGCAGCAGCAGGTCTCTATGATGGCGAAAATCGCAGGATTTTGACGCAAGCGCTACTAGAGTTCTTAGTTCACGGGCTGCGCTATGTATTCTACGCCCAACCCGGCCCCTTAAGTCGGGGACTGCCAACGGCGCATTCGGCTGAACCGTTAAAAAGCAAGCTGGTGGTCTCACCGTCTGAGGTGTATGTCTGGCCTGACCCTCAAGGAGTCGTCAGAGGGCAGGCGATCGCACCCCTGTACCGTTCAGTCCCCCAAGCTGCTAAAAACGATCCAGAACTCTACGCCTTGCTTAGTCTGATTGACGCGCTGAGAGTAGGTCGAGTGCGGGAACAGCGTTTGGCGGTTAGCGAACTTGAAAACAGGCTCGTTACCCTATGAACCGACAGATATTGATGCTAGAAACAGTTGCCAGGGTATTATCGATGGTTTCGAGCTGAGCTTGAAAGTTTGTGCTCCATCGTCCCTGCTTTCCTCTCGCCCGTTGCTAGAAATTCAGGTCGCGCTAGCTTGCTATTACAAAGTATTGAAGAGCAACTGGAGCGCACAAGCCAACTGAACTACAACTCTTGCTATAAAGCGGCTACCGCCCTTGTTCCGAAGATTGATACGAATAGCTGCATAGCGAATAACTGGGGGGCAATCTTTTAGGCAATCTTAACAGTCTATTCAATTAGTTCGGCTTACTCAAGACAGTCTATTCAATTAGTTCGGCTTGCTCAAAACAACCTATTCAATTAGTTCGGCTCAGCGAGAGATTGAGATTAAATTATCAATCTTGAGCCTGTTTTGAATCAATTGCAATTTCCATTGCTTCAATTCATAATTGCAGAGTTGGCTGTAAAAATCTTAAATAATTCTTAAGCGTACCAGGACGGGAAAAACCCTCAAAATTCACTTTTTTGGAGTGAGTTTTTTTGAGTTTTTCTGCATAAATTTGAGTTTTTTTGAATAAATTTGTGCAAGCTGCAAATTGAAGTGTTCGCTGTTTTTGGCTTAATTAGCAACAAAAAACTCATAAAAACTCAAATTTATGCAAATTTATGCAATTTTATGCAAGGTAGAAAGCTTGCACAAAAAGCAGAGATGGACAGTAGCAAGCAATGTTTTTGTGATCACAAACCTAATTTTTACGTGCAGAAATAAAAATAATCCACCCATAAATACGGCATCCTAACCGCAAGGTCAGGTTTAATACTTTCTTAAGCTTTCATGACAAATGTAACTGTTTGTACTACAAGTTAACTGAATATTGTCTCGACACAATAATGCTCCGTTTTTTGGCATAAAGCGATCGCGTAGTCGGCTCCGACTGCACAAAAATTACCATTCTGACCCCGGCATAGATAATGTATGCTCGCACCATCGGCTCGCGCAACATTGAGCGGTGGGACAGTTGTTGCCATACCCATAGAGCATCTCAACTTGGGACAGTGCGGTGAGTGTACTGACTTCAAAGAGAGCTGCTACGAATCGACTTCCCGCGATCGCAAGAGCCTCGCGCATAGAACCCACCACTACCACCAGCTTTTTGCTCGCTTGTGACTACCATCGCCGGAGTCAGAGGGCACGCGATCGCACCTCAATGAACAATTTATACAATTAAAGAAAATTATCGTAGTCAATCTCTACTTTAATAAACCCTAATAGCCCTCTCCAATTGGGGGGGATAAAATCACCAGAATAGCGGGGTTCAATTACAGTTGTTAACTTGTATATTTACAAACAGTGATTACCGATTAAAAGCTATGAAAAATTTACCGAAAGTCAGACCCAGAGAGCAGCTATCAAGCCATATCCACATTCGCCTAACAGACTCGGATTATAGCCAAATTCAAACATTAGCGAACCAAGTAAATTTGAGTATGAGCGACTTCATGCGTCGTGCAGCTTTGAGGAGAACTATGCCACACCCTCTATCTGTATTGGATTTGAAAGCCTATCAAGTTTTATGCCAAATTAATGCTCAACTTAAAATTGCAGCAAACAACCTCAATCAGATGAAGAAAGCTTGCAATAGTGCTGTGGTATTGGGAGAACCCGTTATTGTCAATAGAGGACTCTTAGAAAGCGTACAGCACCTCATTCAACAAAACCAAACTGCTATTAAAACAATAGTTGCAAACCTTACCAATTCTACAGTCCGCTAATTTTTAACAAGCCTGAGCAATCGATGCAATAAACCTACTGCGAAACGGTTATGATTGGCAAACAAATCAAAGGTACAGGCTTTCGGGGCTGTCTGAACTATGTACTCGGCAAAAAAGGTGCTTACTTAATTGGCGGTACTATGTGCGGACAGACTCCTGAAGAACTGGCTGCTGAATTTGCGATCGCTAGACAACTAAGACCTAACCTGAAAGTAGCAGTATTTCACGCCACTTTATCAGTCGCAAGCACCCAGAAACTAGAAGATTCTGTTGAAAATGAGCACCGCTGGCTAGCAATCGCAGCCGACTACATGAAAGCAATGGAATTTGACAACAACCAGTATGCAGTTGTCAAGCACAGCGATACAGACCATGACCACATTCACATTGTCGCCAGTCGCATTCGCCTAGATGGAAGTATCGTTGACGATAGCTGGGATTACTACAAAAGCCAAGAAGTAATTCGCCAGCTTGAACGAGACTACAATTTAGAAACTATTGCACCCAGTTGGGAAATAGATAAGCGAGCTCCGACTACAGGAGAACACAGGTACTTACAAAGCAAGGGAAATAAGAGTGTCAGAGTGCAATTGCAAGACCTAATTGATGAAGTTACCCAAGACAACAACCCAAGTATGCCAGAATTCGTTGAGCGGTTGCAGCAACAAGCCGTAGAGGTGCAAGTCGGATTGACTCGAACTGGAATCGGCTTCAGTCAAGGCATTTCTTACAATTTAGATGGAGTCGC
>NZ_JAUBRJ010000193.1:0-1068 GCF_036701805.1 Microcoleus sp. N3A4 | reverse complement strand
GTTTTTTCCTCTTGGCTCCTAATTCGTTCATTGTAACTCAAAAAAGCCTGAAGTGATTACCCAGTAATCACTTCAGGCTTGAATTTTTAAAATTTATAACCATCAATTCTATTTAAAGACCTGCGGAATGTGGGCTAAACCTAAACCCTGCCTACTGTCTAGAACGAAATAGCCCTGCTATTATATTTAAAGAAATTAGTTGTCAACAGGACAGAAGAGAAATTCTAGATTGGTATCATTTGAAGGAAAATCTTCACTTATGTGGGGGGTTCAATTAAGCGATTGAAGCAAGCGGAAACATACTTATGGCAAGCAGGGTAAGCTCATCTAATTTGGTATAAATTGTACTTGACAAAAAGCCGCCAATAGGCTCTATATCTGTGTGCCGAACTCAAACCTATAATTAAGTTTGAATCTTAACAAAGTCAATCAAGTTGAAACGGAGTTAAAGACAATGACAAATGGTTTTGCACCTCGATTGAAACTCGCTGTAAAATCTCAAGCTAAAAGAGCAGAAAAACGACATTTAACACCTCTGAGCGAAATCCAAGCCAATTTATTGAATTATGTAGCAGAGCTCCCCGACCCCAGAGTTCAAAGAACCAAAAAACACTTATTAAAAGATATTTTAGTAATCTCTATTTTAGCCGTCATTGGCGGTGCCGAAGGTTGGGAAGACATGGAAAATTATGGCATCGCTAAACAGCAATGGTTAGAGGAATTTCTCGAATTACCCAATGGTATCCCGAGTGACGATACTTTTCGACGAGTCTTTGAAAAAATCAATCCTGATGCTTTAGAACAATGTTTAGCGAAGTGGCTTAAAAGTATGCTTGGTTCGATAGTTGGCGAGATTATCCCCATTGATGGCAAAAGTGTTAGAGGTTCTTATGACCGTAATCAAGGCGTAAAAGCTTTGCATTTGGTCACGGCTTGGGCAAGTGAACAGCGTTTAGTTTTAGGGCAAGTTAAAGTTGAGGATCATTCCAACGAGGTAAGGATTCAGGTCAAAAAAACTTCGGTGACAAAAGCTGGTAAAATAAACCAATGAAAAAGCCCCCAGCAACC
>NZ_JAUBRJ010000132.1:0-8868 GCF_036701805.1 Microcoleus sp. N3A4 | reverse complement strand
TCTATCCTTTCTCTTCGCTGTGCTTACCTCAACGGTCAACTTTCAATTTGATGTATTTGCCAAAGTGAGATGCACCCAACTTGAAACTTGAATTTTGTGGTTCCCCAAGATTTTGACTGTTCCTTCCAATGTGAAAGAGTCACGCCGCCCTTTCTTCTTAAACTTAGGTACGCCAGCAGTTTTTTTAAAACACCGCTTCCATGCTTCCCGCAATGCCATTAATGCCTGTTGCGGTGTAGATTTGGAGCATTCATAGTACCAAGCATTCTCCGACTTCACGAGTGCTACTAACAATTTGTGCAAGTCAATAGCTGTGGGAAATTTGAGTTTTTCGTTGGGATTGGTTTTATTGTGGTTGAGTATGTTTTTGGTCAGCCACAATCCCCAATTCCAAGCGTGACGCGCTACTCCACAATGCTTGGCTAACTGCGTTCGCTGTTGATTATTTAGTTTCAACTCTGTCTTGAATCCTAACAACATCATTGCTTTGCCTCGTTTACAGCAGCAGTCATGCCATCAATTAGCTTTTTGTTTTTCTTGCTTCTCGATCCGTAAAGACGTGCCGAAAACACAGTAATAAGCTCAATCATGTCTTGTACTAATTCCTGCTCAAATGTCACTTCCTCCGAAGTTTTGTTAATGATTACAACCTCTGTCTCAAACTCCTCACAGATAGCAAATACAAGCTCTGCACCGAATCGTAGCAACCTATCTTTGTGCGTTATCACCAGCCTTGCAACATCACCTTGCATGATGCGTTTTAGCAGTTTTTGGAGTCCTTTTTTTTGGTAGTTCAAGCCACTTCCTAAATCCTGAATTGTTTCGTACTGCCAACCGTTAACGCTGCTAAAAGCTTCTAAAACTTGGGCTTGACGGACTAAATCTTCTTTCTGGTCGTGGCTTGAAACACGAGCATAGTTGATAGTTATGCGTTCATCTAGCTGCTTTAAATCTCTGGGCGTAATGCGTTTAATATCAGCTAGAAAGAATCTTCTTTGACCAGTGGGCGATCGCTCTGATTTAATCTTGCCAGAGTCGGCCCAGCGCCTTAAAGTCTTGGTAGAAACGCCTAATTCCTTTGCGGCGTCTCCGATACTGACCGTCACTTCTGATGTATTCTCCATCAACTCAACTGATACAGACTACACCATTATTCTTGCCCAATCCGGGAAGGATGTCAATAGATGTCTAAGAATTTAGTTACAGTTTCTTCCCCTTTTACGTGGGGACAACTGGACGAAATCCTTTGGGAAAGAAGGCTCTCCACTCAGAACACGTAGCTTAACTACGTCGCGCGACAATGGTGAATGGATAAAACCAGCTATCCCTTGCCTTTAAAGAGTGAAATCATGGATATATCCTAGAAACCAGGTTCCGAAATGGCTGAAAACATTGGTATATCGTCAGTTTATGCAACTTTGACGGTTCGACCCCGCCAAAATTTGCATCAAATTTAAAGGTAAATTGAACTCGATGGCTGGCTGGGAAAAGCATTTACCTAGAAAGCGATGTTATTAGACTATACTCAATCTCAGACAAGCGCGCTGACAGGATATATTTTTAATGAGCCCCAGACCTTGAAAGACTTGTAGTACCTGAGTGCCCATGTTTCAAATTCTGGTTATTGACGATGATACGGCTGTTCAAGAACTGCTGAGAAGAACCCTGAAAAAACAGGGTTACGAAGTAACAGTAGCAAGTAATGGCGAAGACGGTGTAGCCCAGGCGCAAAAATTGCGTCCGGCCCTGATAATTTGCGATTGGATCATGCCGCGCTTGACCGGCATAGATGTCTGTCGTCGAGTTAAGGCAGATCCGGATCTGTCAACTACACAATTCTTTTTGTTGACTTCTTTGGGTTCGATCGCCGATCGAGTCAAAGGCCTCGACGCCGGTGCCGACGATTTTATCTCCAAGCCGATCGAACTCAACGAATTACAGGCGAGAGTACGCGCGGGATTGAGGCTGCACCAACTCAGCCGAGATTTGAAAATAGCCAAGCAAAGTCTGGAAGCCGAGTTAGCCGAGGCCGCCGAGTACGTGCAATCGCTGCTGCCAGATCCGATGACGGAACCTGTCAGCATCGAGGCAAAATTCATTCCCTCCCGGCAGTTAGGGGGAGATTGCTTCGACTACAACTGGCTGGATGCCGATTATTTGGCGATTTACTTGCTCGACGTGGCCGGTCACGGTTTGCGGGCGGCGCTGCCTTCTGTGGCCGTGCTCAATTTGCTGCGATCGCGCGCGCTCCCCAACATTGACTACTACAAACCCAGCGACGTTTTGCGCGCCCTCAACACCACCTTCCAGATGAGCTACCAAAATGACAAGTATTTCACCATCTGGTATGGCGTTTACAACCGCATTTCTCGCCAGCTCGTTTACGCCAGCGCCGGCCATCCCCCGGCCGTGTTGATTTCCCAGTCGCCTGCGAGCACCGCTAAAATCCAGCGATTAAAAACCCCCGGAATGCCTGTGGGGATGTTCCCCGACGCCCCCTATGTCGATAATTGCTGCGATGTCGAGGATTTGAGCACTCTCTACATCTTTAGCGACGGGGTATACGAGATCCACCAACCAGACGGCAATATCTGGGGGCTTGACCCTTTCATCGACCTGCTAGCAGCCTACAACGGTGCAACTGCCGACCAGTTAGAGCTAGTTTTGAACTACATTCAAACGTTGAACGCTAAAGCAGTTTTTGATGATGATTGGTCTTTACTCAAGGTAAACTTTGGCTAGCTGACCCCTTGCAGCACATCTGCGACCAAATAGCAAGAAGGCAGCAGCCAAAAGATTTAGCTAGTAGAGAGAATTTTGCTATTAAAAGCATCGCGGGTCGGAAATATCTCGAAAACTCGATCCATGCTGGTGAGCTCAAATAAGATGCGGATTTGCTCGTTGATAGAACAGACGACTAATTGACTCCCAGCGGCCCGGACTGTTTTGAGCGCCAAGACTAAAGCGCCCAAACCAGAACTATCCATAAATGTCACATCAGTGAAGTCTATCAATACCACATCGGCTCCCGCTTCCACTAGGTCGCTAATCTCTTGGCGGAATTGACTTGCCTTGGTGCCGTCTAAAATGCCAGAGGGCTGAATAATTTTAACTACAGGACTCATATTTTGCGGTGGGAATGTCAGAATTTCTAGCCAGACTAGGCTAGTATAGCTGCGAGATGGACTCCGATCCAAATAAGAGAGGGGGAAAGCGCCAGAGCCTGAGAACGGGAGAATAGTTTGGAGTGCAAAAGATGGTGCTCGTCGCGGATCGTAACGCCGATCGGAGTCGCAGTGCTTCGCCGGGAGTGAATTTTGAGAGGGGACAATCTTTGTTCTTCCGAATGCCTTCTGGTATTAATCAAACCGGGCTAACTTTGGCGCGGTAGAGCAGTTTCTCGCCTTGTCTGTAGCCTGTGTAGCGGACGCTGACGAGTTCTCCGGGATCGGCTGTTCCTTCCATTAGCTGGTGCTGTTGCGGGTTGTAGGGAATCTGGGCTCCGACTGGGGCGATCGACTCTATCCCCCAATGCTCCAATAACTGCTCGACTGGCCGCAGCAAGGGCAGTAGTTTCTGAGCCCGCAATTGGTGATTTTCCTGAGCTTTGCTCGCAGCAGTCGGCCACTGCAACATCCAAGATTCTAAAATTTGCACGCTAGATAATTGGAATTCCTGCATCAAAGATTCTCGCTGCTGTTCGATCGAAGCTTGCAGGCGCTGATATTCTTGTTCTAGGGCTGTCGGTGGTGCCTGTTCTAACTCTACATAGTCTGGCGCCAAGGTTGCGAGCAATTCGGTTAAGGAAATTTGTAAAACTTGACTGATTTTGAGCAGGATGTCGGCTCGGGTTTGCAGGGCTAAGCCGCGACGCAGGCGACTTAGCTGGATCTCGGAAACTCCTGCTTTTTTGCTGAGTTCTCGATCGCTCGAAAGCCCCGCCTGTTGCATCAGGCGTTGCAGTTGAGGAGCATAATCAGGAATATTAGCTGCCACGAAAAATTCATCCAAATTAATAAATGGACATATTCTCGATCCTAAGCTCTCAGGAGCATTAACGAAATACATTTTTGGGGCGGGCTGTTCGGCCCGCCCCACAGGAGTTTCGCAATTTATGAAGATGCAAGTTCAATTCTTGAAAGCTTGCTATTTGACGGCTACTTTTTCCCGGGCGGCGGCTGTTGCAGTTGTCGCAGAACCTTGCAAATGCGCTTCTAGGAACCACAAACGCTTGTCAATTGTCCGCGAAATTTCGGTGTAGAGATCCGCTGTATCGGCGTCGCCGAGTTCGCCTGTTTTGTCGATCGCGACTCGCAGGTGTTGGGCGTAGGGTGCGTAGCGATCGGCCAAAGCCGTCACGTATTCTTTGCCGTCTACAATGTCGAAAGGAAATTCTGGCAGGATCGAATCTGCGGCGGCTGTGCGGGCTGTTCCTACAGCCAAACCGCCCAAAGCTGTGACCCGTTCGGCAACCGTATCAACGTATTCTTCGAGTTCTGTTGCCATTTCGTCAAACAGCAAGTGCAACTGGTAGAAGTCCATGCCTTTAACGTTCCAGTGAGCTTGCTTGACTTGAGTTTTTAAGTCCAGAGTCGTTGCCAGCGTGGCGTTGAGCAGCCCGACTACTTGAGAGCGGGTGGCGGCTGACATATCTATGCGAGTGGGGTAAAGATGTTGTTTGTGGTTGTTGGCAGTCATAGGTTTTTAGGTTGTTAGTAGTGATTGTCGATCGAACTTCTTAGAAAGCTTTGGGCGATCGAATGTTTGCCTGTTGTGAATTTCTATTGAGAGGCTCAGGCTAAGTGCATCTGCAACACGGCACGGGTAGCTCGGCGTACTTTACAGCGGATAGTTTCTAAACCGAGACGCTGGCAAGCTTCGTACCGGTGGCAGCCCGAAAATCCGTAATACTGACCATCTACTTCTAGCACGTCGATGGGTTCGTTTAAACCTACCTGGCGGATGGATTCCATGAGGGCGGCTACTTTGCTTTGGTCGTTGACTCGCGGCAGGGGGCGGCGAATCTGGTTGAGGGGAATTTCTTCTATCCTCATGGCGGCTCTCTTTTTTGCTTGTTCTTAAATCATACTCGTAATGACTTCGACTTGGCAAGAAAAATGAGGACTGAGGCAAAAATTAGGTTTTTGCTCCATGACCGCGATTGCCCCATGCGGAATAATCGGAAAATTTGCGATCTTGTTCACGTGCAAGTCGAGCTACTGGTGAATGATGTTGAGCAGGCGATGTATCAATTACGTCTGAACGCAGGGCAAACGCATCTAACTTTTGATTTTCTATATATAGTGTTACAACTGAAGCTAAAACACTATATGTGGAATTCTTTTGTCAATAAGGAACAATAAAGCCGAGTTATTGGTTCAAAAGCCCTCTTTATTGACAAGATGCGTTTGCTCTGGCCCTGCGTCTGAACGGAGTTCAGTTCGTCACGGTCGTGTTGAGCAGCGACAGATAATCGCATCACTGCGAATATCTTGATAGCAGCCGCTACAACACGGTTGTTAAACAACAAGCATCAACATCAAGGGCTAGTGCGTTCGACGATTTCAACTGCTTTGGCATTCAATCCCTTATCATTTGTCACAAGCACAAACTCGACGACATCTCCAGGACTCAATCTCTGTTCAGTACCACGAATATCACGGAAATGAACAAATATGTCTGGGTCGTGGCTCCCCCGAATAAAACCAAACCCCCTAATGTTGCTAAACTTTTTTACTGTGCCCTGTTCGCGTTCAAGTTGAACAGCAATAGATCTAGATTTGGGTCGCTCAAAATCTTTAACGTCTGAATTTTTAGCCAACTCATCATCCAAAAGGGTAATGAGAGCCGTTGTAAAAGCTTTGCGACGAGTTGCCTCAAACGGATTATAAGTTACTTTTGCCAATGCTCGATCAATTAAAAGAGTGGCGCTCTTGAAAATCTCAAGAGCTTTCGCTTCATCCCATAGGACTGTGCGTAGACTATCACAATATTTTTCAATCCTTTTGTTATTCAAATACGGTGGTTGAGATGTCTCACTGAGCATACGAAAAAGCATTAGGAGATGGAAACGAAATGCACGATGATTCTTACCGTTTAATTCCTTTTGTACAAAGAAGCGTTCAAGCAGCGTATAGGCATAACCACTACAGTAATAAGGATAAGGGTTATGTTCCTCTTCAAAAAGTTTGCCTTTGTAAGCTTTCAATAATTCGCCGTAGTAGCGATGGGTACTTTGTGGTTCATTCAAAAACATCCCCAAAAAACATTTAACTTGTGTTGCGAGCGAAATGATTTGGGCTGGTTTTATAGGAAATCCGTCATATTGCTTAGAACGTCGTTCATAGTAAAGTTGCCCTTCTGTTTTAAATGTGTTGTAAAATTCTTCTAGCTCTTTATGAAAAGGCTTAGTAGATTCAAATGCTTCGACATAAACCTGTGTCTGCCTGTTGGTTGCTCGAATAATTTGATTCGTAACTTCAGTGTTGTTAGTAACAATCAGTTTTAACGGCACAAACATTTTATCAGTTAGTGCATCCTTGTTAAGGAATATCACATGACTGGTTTGACAGCCATTAACAACCTGATAATCTTGAATAGAAAAGCGCGAACCAACCTGCGTAACATTTTTGGCAACCACTGTAATTCCATTATTCAAAAGCGCAAATCTATCACTTTGATATTCGTCCTGTATTGTTGCCTCGATTTCTTGGTTGACAAGATTACTACCTTGGAAGTCTCGAACATTATCATAAAAAAGACTTCTAAGAAGATTACCATCTGTGTCTGTAATTAGTTTCAAATATTCTGAAGCTGGTAGAATTCCAATGTAAGCTTGATGAATTTCGCCGATGGACGGCATAGCTGTGTGCTTATCAAAATTAATCTCCTTAGTGACTTTTCGTCTAAGCTCTAAATAAAGTCGTTTGATATGTTCATTATCAACGGCGACGAAGCGAACTATGCTGAATAGTTTGGTTGCTTCAAGTACAGTTTTTTCATTTTTCACCCTACCCTCTAGGGTTGGATCTGCTGCCCATGTTCCTGTTGTGACGTAGTACATCTCACAAACAGGTACTTTATCCATGTCGATACTCAAAGTGTAAATATAATCTTTAAGAGCGCGAAGATTTGTCACTTGCGGGTTCATAGGAATAGCGGGTTGCTCTTCAAAGAAACTACGAACGCCAAACAAGAAGTTGCCTAATTCTCCTGAGTCAAATTTTGGGGAGGTTTTTGATTGTATGAAAATAAATTTGACATCAAAGCGGCGGAGGTTTTCGCGAAAATAGTCAATTTCCTCTTGTGAGGTGACCATGTGATCGTTGACAAGAATTGCTATTCCATCAAGACTATTATCATTGGGGCCACCAACTGTCGTTGCTTCAACATCAAAAGGATCAGGATGAATTTTTGAGAGGATTGTGTGATTGACAAAGTATTCAAAAGCAGTTGGTTCATCAAGATGCTCAAGACTGCTGTCGTCTACAAATTTTTTGACGTAACTCTTTAGAATCAGATCCATATTGCTGCAAATTGGGAAAAAAACGTATTTATCAAGTTAAGCCTTGACACTGAGTATCAAAGCTGACCACCATTATAACTAGAAAATCCTTAAATGTCTTTATGCCAGAGACTTTCGGTACTAATGATTGCACCCTCCACGATACTTTTTCAACTACGCCCTCACAGATAACCCAAGTGGTATAACTATTATTAGGCTGCCCATTTCCGCAGAATACTTCAAATTACGCAGATAGGCGGAAGGTTTCCATATAAATCCTTATTAGATTAACATTTTTTATTTAATTGGGCAAATTTGGGTGACTAGGTTGACTTTCTTGCGTCCAACTCGGGAATTCTGGCAATAAGCAGCGCCCTAAAACAAGCTCGATCGCCCATTCACAAAAAATGGCAGCATCTGCTACTTAATCCTATCAACTCAATCCAGCAATAATATTGACACTCATAGCCAGAATAGCGGTGTTAAAAAAGAACGACAGCACGCTGTGAAAAAGCACGAGATACCTCGTGGAACGAGAAGTGATCTGCACGTCTGCAACTTGGCAAGTCATGCCAATACCAAAGGAGAAATATAAAAAATCTTTGTAGTCAGGTTCCTCGTCGCCCGGAAAATCCAAACCCCCCGCCTGTAAGTAACTGCCGTGCTGCTTGCTGCGGTTTTTGTAGTAGCTGCGGGCATAGTGCATGGTGAAGATAGTGTGTACCTGCATCCAAGACCCAACAATTGTTAAAACAGAAAGCCCCAAGTGCAGAAATAGCAAATTCGGCGACAGGCCTTTGGTATCGCGCAGCAAAAAGAAGATGGCTAACAAGCTAGCAAAAGCCGCTGCCACGATCGTACTTAAGATTGTTAAGCGGCCGGCATCCAACTGCTGAGCGTGGTGGCGCATCAATTCGGGAGTGCCTTGCAGCATCAGCATCCAAGTCAAAATCAGAAAACTGACCGCGCCCGCGTTCCAAATGCACAGCGTCCGAGTCAGGGGGAGATAGTCAGGCGGCAGCAACACAGCAACTGCCATAGCAAACAGAACAGACACAAACATGCGGTGCCGGACGCTCCACACCCAGTGCATTTTAGATTGGGAAACATTTTTCATTTTTCACCGAAAAAATGGGCGGAGCGTAGCGGAGGGCTGAAGCCCCGTCCTTCGCTTGACGGCTTTTGGTTCGGAATTGTCCGAAATTCCGGCTGATTGTGTTGTATAATCTTTTGTCTTCATATGTGAGTTTTCAACAGTCGTGGAACAAGTCTTAACGCTAGTTTGCCAACTTCAACCGACACTTGAGCAAAGCGCTAAAATCGATGCTTTGCTTGCCTCGTTTGCGGATAGTTGCAACTACACC
>NZ_JAUBRJ010000192.1:0-1087 GCF_036701805.1 Microcoleus sp. N3A4 | reverse complement strand
CTGTTTCGCTTAGGGAGAGTTCGTTCTCCCACCCAAGCCAACCATAAGGGTGGAAACGGCTGACCGTTTGACATGGGATTCATCCTTTCGACAAGTATTAAATTGACTCTCTGTCCAGCGGCACGATAAAAATGTAAGTCCTGCCATTGCCTGACTCGGACTTGTCCCAACTTTGGGTGTTCGTCAATTTCAATCACAGCATCCGCTTGGAGCCATGTGGTTGGGTCAGAGAGCTTCATTCTTTGTCCATGTTTCCGTGGTCTGCCGCGACCACTATAGGCTGGTGGTGCTGACCACAAGCAGGCATTGCTTCGGACTCTCATTAAACAATCAGCTTGAATTTCGGATTGAGCTAATACCCAACTTGCATTGCCATATTCGGGCGTCTAAGACTGCTAAGACTGGATTGATGCTCTGTTCACAAACAAATTTGAGTTGGGAAGCTGCTTGAAGTATCGCTGAAGACCCACTATTAATTCGTTCATGTAGTAGGGGTAGGGCCCAACTTCCTTGAGATTCGGGTATCCACGCAAGGGTACTGTACCCTTGTCCAATAATTACGCCTCCCTGATATTCATGGGTTCTGTCTTTTAATGTTTTGGCATCTGGTCGCCGCCATGCAGTATGATCGATTGCCACTAATATGTGTTCCGTTGGGGGTGCTTCCTCCTGTAATTGCTCCAGATACAGCAACATCAGTTTTTTCCGGTCTGGCCTACAGTCTTGCAATGCCTCGTAGACGCTTGACCATTGACGATGGAATAATGGATTGAGCGAAAATTCCGCCAAACAAGCCGCATTCGGGCGTGGTCATCACTGCATCCATGAGCTCGAATGTTGCATCTTTTGCTTTCACCAATAACTTGTATGCTGCTTGACGAAAGTCCTTTAATCGTTCACTGTTCATTTAAGGAGTGGATGGGTTTATTTTTCACCCTCATTCTCTCCCAAACGGTGGCTCTAGTTCTTCTTTTGCCACCGTTCTCATCTTTATTTAGTCTAAACTCCAGTCAAATATTTCTGTCATTAATTGATGAAGCTTTTCGGGCCCATGAGTCGTGGCGCAAGACGAAGGAGCAACTTACCT